>DASSBY010000116.1:0-5673 GCA_035698285.1 Fimbriimonadales bacterium
CGTCCAGGCAAACTTCATTTACTGAGCCGCCTCGCGCACGATATTAATTGCAAGCAGAGTTAGGTCGACCAGATCCTTCTTGCTCACGAATTCGTCGTGCGTATGGATTTTTTCCATGCCCGTTCCGCAAACAATTGTCGGAATCCCTTTCGCATTATAAGCGTTTGCGTCGCTTCCTCCTAACGTCCACCTAAGGTCGCCGGAAAGGCCCATTTTGCGAGCAGCCGCCTGGGCCACCATAACCGGACTAGAACTCGGAGCGACTTCGTATCCGCGGTAGGCCCGACGATAGTCGATCTCCGCCTTCGCGCCCATCGCCTCAGCCTCCGTTTCAAAGCATTCCTTCATGTGCGCGATTTGAGTGTCGAGCCTGGCTTCGTCGAGGCTCCTGGCTTCGCAATGAAGAACCGCCTCGGCAGGTACGACATTCGTCGCGGTGCCCCCCGAGATATATCCCACGTTCGAAGTCGTAACCTCATCGACGCGTCCTATTTTCATTCGCGCCAATGCCTTCCCCGCCGCTTGAATGGCGTTTACGCCCTCTTCGGGATGCTTGCCGGCATGGGCAGGAACGCCGATGATCTTGACGTCGAGGTTATCATGCGTTCCCACATGATTTACGAACGAACCGACCGGCGGCCCCGTGTCGAAAACGAACCCGTAGTCGACGCCTAAGCTTTGGATGTCGAGGGCGAAGGCGCCCCGCAAGCCGATCTCCTCAGCAACCGAGAATACGAGGAAAACGTCCCCGTGCGGCTGGTCGGTCTCCATAATCGAGCGGACCGCTTCAATGGCCGGCGCCATTCCCGCTTTGTCGTCGGCACCGAGAATAGTATCGCTTTTGCTAAAAAATATGCCGTTTTCTTCGCCGATTTCTAATCCGGCGGTGGGTTCAACCGTATCGAAATGGGCCGATAAGAAGATCGACGGCGCTCCGGGCAGACTGCCATTCAGCTTTGCTATCAAGTTGTTCGCATTGCCACCAAGCGTCTCGGCGGCGCCATCTTCCCAAACTTCGAGGCCGATATCGGCCAGCAGGGCTTTGGTCCAATCGACGACATTTCGCTCGGCGAGGGCGGGGGCATCGAAAAGGCAAAGGTCAGTGAAAAGGTTGAACAGGCGCTGCTCGTCCATCGGCAAACAAGATGATACTCGGCAGGCGCTCCTTCCTTCCGAATATACTGGCATTCTATGCCAACGGGCGAATATCTGCAATACGGCGGCCAAGCGATCATCGAAGGTGTGATGATGCGGTCGCCGAAATATTTTTCAGTCGCTTGCCGCGCCCCAAATGGAACCATCGTTCTTCAGGCGGAACCGCTCGCTAAGACCTGGATTGGACGGCAGAAATGGCTGAAGGCGCCCTTCCTTCGCGGGACGCTGGCCCTGCTCGACGCCCTCGCCCTCGGCGCTCGCGCGATGAGCTTTTCGTCGGCGGTCCAGCTCGAAAAAGTGCATCAATCTTCGGCAGAAGGCAATGATGACGCGGAAAGGTCCATCGAAGGTTCCGAAATCGTTCGCCCGCAAGCCAAGGGAGGCGGCTCCCTAATGAAGCTGGCCGTCGTGGGAACGATAATTTTGTCGCTCGGCCTCGGCGTGCTCATCTTCGTGGCCACGCCGGTCTGGATCGCGCAGCTATTTACTTACATCGGCGTTAAGAGTCAATTTGGGCTCAACGTTGTCGAAGGAGTCGTAAAGGCGGCGGTTTTTATGGGATATTTGGCGGCGATCGGCAGAATGAAAGACGTCCAAGAAGTTTTCAAATATCACGGCGCTGAACACAAGGCGATCAATACGCTTGAAGCCGGGCAAGAGCTGATCGTCGAAAATGCGGCTGCGCAAACACGGCTCCATCCACGCTGCGGCACAAGCTTTGCGATCATCGTGCTGCTCGTTTCCATCGTCCTCTTTACCGTGCTTCCAAGAAGCTACGATACAGGAAGCGTCACGCTGGACCTTTTTATTCGAATCGGCCTCAAACTTTTGATATTGCCCATCATCGCGGGAATAGCGTACGAGGCCATCAGATTCGCGGGCAAATTCCGCGACCAGCGATGGGTTATGGCCCTTTTCTGGCCCGGCCTGAAGAGCCAACTGCTGACCACCCGGGAACCCGAGCCAAGGCATATCGAGGTGGCGCTCGTTGCGCTCAGATCGGTCCTGGATCTCGAAGCCGGCAAACCGACGGAGACGCAGGAGCCTCAGGCAGCGATCAACTAATCAGTCTCTTCTGCGACCCGGCGCGCTTTTCGTCTATGACGCAGGATCTCGATGGCGGCAGGAATTATCGTGACGAGGACAATCGCCAAAATGGCGACCGAAAAATTTTCGCGCACGATTCGGATTTGGCCAAATAAATAGCCCGCGGCTACGCAAACTCCCACCCAGAGCGAAGAGCCGACCAAGCTGTAAACGATGAACCGCCGATACGTCATCGCACCCAACCCAGCGACAAACGGCGTGAACGTTCGCACGATCGGCACGAACCTGCCGAAAATAATGGCATTAGAGCCATATTTTTCAAAAAATGCGTGCGTCTTAGCCAGATTTTCCCTTTTGAGGAAACGTGATTTCTCGTTTCGGAACAACCTCGGGCCGAGATATTTCCCTATGAAGTAATTCGTCGAGTCGCCTAACACTGCTCCGGCGGCTAAAACGACGAAGAGGATAAGCGGATTGAGCCCGCCTTCGGTACGGTGCGAAAACATGCCGGCGGCGAATAAGAGCGAGTCGCCCGGAAGAAAAGGCGCGATGACCAGCCCCGTCTCGGCAAAGATAACGCCGAACAGAATTAAATACGTCCAACCCTGATAGGTTTGGATGACGGAGTCGAGGCTTTGGTCGAGGTGCAGAAAGAAATCGATCATTTGCCACGTTCATTTTGGCTCATACTCGACGCGTGTTCGCTGAATCGGTAAAAGTCTACGGGCATGTGCAAGGCGTTGGCTTCCGCGCCCACGTCCGGCGGATCGCGAACGCTTGCGGCGTTGATTGCTCCGTTTGGAACGCTTCGGACGGAACGGTTCGCATAAGAGTAAAGCATCTCGACTCAGAGGCTCTATACGGCTGCTTCTGCCGGCAGCTTGCCGAGGGTCCGGGCCGCGCCCACTTCCTGCTCTTCCAAGGACTTGAACCCGAGGAGGCGGTATGATGCATAGCTAATGATTCCTGTCTTCAAAGAAGAAGAAAAGCACTTTTTAGAGGAGGTCGAGCGCTTTGTTGCCGATTGCGTCCGGCCCAATACTAGGGCATGGGAAAAGGATACGTTTCCGCCAGATATTTGGAAACAAACGGCCAAACTCGGCATCACAAGTTGCGTTCTTCCAAAGGAATTGGGAGGGCGTGGATATTCCTGCGCCACCTACGCGGATATGTGCCGGATCATCGCCCATGGCGACCCGGCGCTCGCGATGAACGTGGCAGCCATCAACGCTCTTTGCGTTGCGCACTTCGAGCATTTTGCGAACGACGAGCAGCGCGCCAGATATCTTCCCGGCATCCTAAGCGGCGACATCCCGCTCGCCTGGGGCCTAACGGAACCCGACGCAGGAAGCGATGCCCGGCGCGTCAAGACCTTCGCGACGCCCATCGAAGATAGGCCCGGATATTTTGAACTTAGCGGCCAGAAGATGTTCATAACGAACGGCGGGTTCGCCAAGCTGTTTATTATCATCGCCCGTGTGAATGACAAGGAACTCAGCGCTTTTCTGATGGAAAAGGACCAGCCCGGGTTCGAAGACCTCGGCAGAATTCCTACGACCGGCGTCAGCGCCTCCTACACGCTTCGCTTCAATATGCACGATTGCATTGCCTGGCATACGCCCGGCAGCTTCGAGCAGGTTATCGGCCTGCTTTACCAGGGCCGCGTCGGAATAGGCGGCATGGCCCTCGGAATCGCGGAAAAGGCCCTCGAGCTGGGCATCGAATATAGCAAGCAGCGTGAACAGTTCGGAATGACGCTCTCGCGGATGCAGTCCGTGCAGAACATGATCGCCGATTCCGCCATGCAGGTCGAAGCGGCTCGTTTGCTCGTGCAAAAAGCGGCGTGGATGTACGACCAGGGGATGCCCATCGTCAAAGAGGCGTCCTACGCAAAGCTTTTCGCGAGCGAAGCCGCACGGGACACGACGAACCGAATGCTCCAAATCCACGGCGGCCGCGGCATGACGTTCGATTATCTCATCGAAAAGCTGTGGCGAGACGCGAAGCTTACCGAAATAGGTGAGGGCGCCAGCGAAATTCAGCGCCTCGTTATTGCCAAGAATATCCTGAAATAAGAATGGCGGAGCGGGTGGGATTCGAACCCACGACTCGGCTTATAACCGAGTACGCGATTTCCAGTCGCGCTCCTTCGACCACTCGGACACCGCTCCTAAACGCCGCTGAAATTATAGCTTAGCTGCGGGCTCCCCACAAAAGCCGCTCGCGCAGCTTCGCCAAGAAATCCGCCCGATCCACCTCGACGAGTCGAGTAATTCTTTCGGAACGAGTGACGACCACAGAATCCCGGGTAAGCAGGTTCAGCCTCGACCGGCCATCCGCCGTCACAACCGCATCACCTTGCACCTGAACGTCCAAATCGACCCTGCTATTCGGCGACAGTACGAGCGGACGAGCTGCGAGCGTATGCGGCGTGATCGGCGTCAAAATCATGGCCTCCACCCGAGGGTCCACGATGGGTCCTCCCGCGCTCAGGCTATAGGCAGTCGATCCCGTAGGCGTCGCAACGAGCACTCCATCGGCAGGATACGAAGTTATGTCCTGATAGTCGATCCGCGTTCCAAAAAACATCATCCGGGTTGCTATGGATCGCTGAACGGTGATTTCATTCAACGCGTGCAGAATTGCGACGCTCTGCCCGTTCCGAACCAGCTCCGCCTTGAGCATCATCCGGTCGTCGAATTCGCTGTGCCCGTCCAGAAACTGCCTTAGCGCCTTGCGAACCTGCTTCGGTTCGCATTTCGTTACAAAACCGAAGCGGCCGAAATAAACTCCCAATATCGGCGTCTGCGTTTCGCTGCAATAGGAGGCGGCATGGATAAGAGTGCCGTCCCCGCCGAAAGTTACCACAAGGTCGGCTTTTCCGAGCGTCTCAAGAGGTACGGAAGGCTTTTTGAGCTTCTGAGCGGATTCTGGATCGAACCCGACATCGACGGACAGCCCTGTCAACCATTTGTTGGTTTCCAGAGCTGCCCCGATGGCATCTTCCCGATCGAGGTTGATCAGGAAGTTGAATTTAGGCACCGACTCAGTAGCCGGCTGCGTTGAGCCGATTCAGATTCTTTCTCGCTGCCGCGTACGATCCTTCCAGAGCCAGAGCTTGCCGGTACATGTACTTCGCCTCGGCTTTGCGGTTAAGCCTTTCGAGCGTAAGCCCGAGATTGTTGAAGGCGACCACGTTGCGCCGGTCGGCCCTGATGGCTGCGCGGAAGCGGGATTCCGCCTCTCGAAGGTTGTACTCTTTGTACGCGATCAGCCCGAGGCCCTCGAGCGCGCCCGAGTTGTCCGGG
Source organism: Fimbriimonadales bacterium (assembly GCA_035698285.1). Taxonomy (GTDB): domain Bacteria; phylum Armatimonadota; class Fimbriimonadia; order Fimbriimonadales; family ATM1; genus JACDEQ01. The sequence goes on from DASSBY010000116.1 coordinate 5,511, forward strand.
TCGGCCTTGAGGACCTTACGATAGTGGAATTTAGCGCCTGCGAAGTCACCTCGCCGATACTTCACATTCCCAAGGTTCACGTGAACCTCGTTGTACTTCGAGGGCTGATCCGCCCTTTCGGTGTGAAGGACGCCCGTCCAAATGGGAATTGCGGCGTTTACGT
>DASSBY010000117.1:0-12522 GCA_035698285.1 Fimbriimonadales bacterium
GACGCATGGAGGAAACACTTTCGACGGCATCGGGAGACAGGCATTTGCGCGTTTCCGACGCCGTTTTGGCACGTCCAGGAGTGTCCTCGCCGTACTAGAATTGGCGCAATGCGCCTTTCGAACCTAGATTTGTGAATATGATGACTATTAACGGACAGATTCCCGCGGTCAATGAAGAGCCACTCGACGACGAGCTTCTCGAGGTAGAAGAAGCCGAAGAGGAGGAGCCGGAAACCGAGGAAAATACACCGCCGCCGCCAGACGACTCGGAAGAGTTGGAGATGTGGATGCGCCAAACCAGGCGCGCCCAGCTCCTTACGCCCGAGCAGGAGGTCTCGCTTGCCAGGCGGGTGCAAAACGGCGATCCGCACGCGAAGCGCATCCTGATCGAATCGAACTTGCGCCTCGTAGTGAGCATCGCGAAGAAATACAACGCTCGCGGCATCCCGCTGGCGGACCTCATCCAAGAAGGCAATTTGGGCCTCATCCGCGCCGTTGAAAAGTTCGACTGGCGCAAAGGCTTCAGGTTCAGCACCTATGCCACTTGGTGGATCCGACGCGCTATCGCTCGAGCGATTATCAACCAGGGCCGGACGATCCGTATCCCGGTTTACGTCGCAGAACTGATCAACAAGGTGATGAAGACGTCGAATCGGCTGCAGCAGGAACTGCAGCGCGAGCCGACGGAATTCGAGATTTCCCGCGAGGTTGGACTTTCGATCGACCGCGTTCGCGAAATGCTTCGCGTATCCGTCGAACCGATCTCGCTTGAAACGCCCGTGGGCGAGAAGGACAATTCTTCGATCGGAGACTTCGTTCCGAACAAGAATATGCCGACGCCGGTCGAAGTCACCAAAGAGATTATCAAGGGCGAAGAGATCGACGCGATCTTGGGAAGGCTGACATCCCGCGAGCGTGACGTGGTTCGCCTTCGCTTCGGTCTCGACGATGGCCGTCCGCGCACGCTCGAAGAGGTCGGAATCGCCCTGAACGTAACGCGTGAACGCGTTCGGCAGATCGAACTTCGCGCCATGAAGAAACTGCGCCATATCGGCCAGCAGCTTTCCGCCCTCGGCGTGCAGCTGCAAACCGCGCCCTAACGGCGCAACGCTATAAAATCGGAAAAATCGTTCCGCTCTTGTTTTGAGATCGGAACGATTTCTTTGTCGCGGACGACATTGATCGAATATCCGCAAGATTCAAAAAGGCTGTGCATCTCGTCGCACGTGTATCCGAAATTCTTGTTCAGGATTTCGATCGTCTCGTAAAATATCGCGGCGGGTGGAAAGTCGCGCAAAACGTTATTCGCTCCCCTGAAAACCTGCATTTCCGCGCCTTCGACGTCGACCTTCATGACGTCGATTTTTTTAATGCCATTTTTTTCGCAATATCCGTCGAGCGTAATCACTTGCACCTTGTGGCCGGTTTCCCCGGCAGTTGCCAAATGCGATTGGCCGAGCGAGCCGAGGGACGGTACCACGAAGTCCATTTCGCCCTCTTGATCGCTGAGCGCGACGTTGTTTAGCGATACGTTTTTGCAATGGTTCAAAGCTACGTTGCGCGAGAGGAACCCGAACTGAATCGGCCCAGGCTCGAAGGAGTGCACTGCGCCCGTTGGGCCGACCTCTGCGGCAGCCATGAGAGTGTACTGGCCAAAATGCGTACCGATATCGAAGAAAGTCATGCCGGAATGCAGCATGCTGCGCATCGCGGCGACCGTATTTTCTTCGTAGCAACCCCGCATGAAGATTTCGTAGCTCACTCCGTCGGCCGGGTTGATAATCATCTCATGGCGGTTTAGGAGACGAACGGTTATTTCCTCGTCCGTGGGATGAAATCTGCTTCGAAGGCCGTTAACCAAATAATCCCACTTCTTCAATGGGGGAAATAGGCGGAACGCGGCTCGGGCTGCACGGTGGATCAAGCGCGGCATTTGGTTCGCTTATCCAAGATCGATGATTGTGGCATCCGAGCCGTTGACGCGTTCGAAGAAAACCAACGCCGCGACCATGCCGACGCAGATGGAGAAAGCCGCAATATGGAAACGGTCCACCATCCACCAATTCACCGGGCTGCAGACGAGAAGCCAGGCCATTTGACCCAGCGGCACCGCGCACAACGCCCGATGGAATGGATTTCTGAGGCGCAAAAATGACCAAATCGCGACGCCGATGAGCGAAATGTACGAGCCGAGAATCAGCGCCATGCCGACGAGCCCCCCGACGGAGAGCGGATACATCCACGAATTATCGATGAATGCAATAAAATCGGTTTCGAACTGAGCGTTGATCGTGGTTCCGTACCAGATTCCCGGACCGCCGCCAAAAAGTGGATTCTGGTCGAAGATCGCCTCAGCCTGGCGAAGCAGCCGCATGCGATAGAGGACGCCTTCGTCGGCTTGGATCGCTTCACGAGAGGTAAGTTCGGCAGCGAGAACGGCTTTCTCGTAAGCCTTAGTAAATTTCTCGCTGAAGTCCCCGCCGATCGCAAGAATAATAAGAACCAAAGTAACAATCGCCGTTGCAGCCCTGAGCAAAAAGCGCATGCGCGCAACACCGGGAAGAAAGGGCAGGACGACGAGCATGGCCACGAACATACCAGCATACGTAGCGCGCCCACGATCGAGGAAAAGAATAAGCAGGGCGCCCAATCCTCCGGCCAAAGACAAATACTTCCAGTACGGTTTTTTCGAAAACGCAAGCACGACCGTCGCTAGCAGCGAGGCTGAAACGGCGAAGCCGAGCTGGGTTGTTCGCACGGAAAGGTCACCGAAGGAGCGCGGGCTCTTGCCGCCGTATCCCAGCTTGTCGATGACGTTCGGGATGAGGCTCGCCTCGATGCAGAACGCGAAAATCGAGCCGACGATTACCGATACGAAGATCACGGTGAAGAAAGATGACCAAACCCTGCCCGATGTTAGGCACAAATAGGTCGGAATTGCGAGCGTAAAGTAGAACCAGCCGATGGCCTGGATGAGCGCGTTGTCCTGTCTTCCCCACCAAAAAAAGGCGATCATGACGTATGCCGTCGTATAGACGAACAGCAAAATCGGCAGGACGAGCATCGGTTTCGGAACGGAGGGGCGGATCCTTTGATTCGCCCAGTAGACGATCATGGAGACGAACGCCAGGAAAAACAAAATGTCGCCTGGCCCAACCGAGTCTTTGAGCCGCATTCCCAGCGAATATGGGAATTTCCCGTAAAAAATCGAGTGCCCCGCGACGATCCCCAAAAGCAGAAGCCATTCGGGACGGACGAGCATTAGGCCGAAAACGAAGATTGCGACGAGGCATCCGCCCAAAACCATCAACGGGGTTCGCGGTGCGCCCGACAGGATGATAAACATCGCCGCGGCGATTACCATCAAGCTTGAAGCCCAAATGAGTCCGACCAAGACGCCGCGACGGCCGGTGCTACCCGAGGCGAGGTTATCCAGCAGTCGGCTAATGCCGATCGTTGTTCTTGCGAGACTCATAAGGGGCTAACGGTGCCTTTGATGATACTCAAAAAGGACGCATTTGAGTTCGGGCCCGCTTCGACAAAAGGCAAAAAAATGCCACCGGCCAGGATGGCCGGCGGCAATTCAATTCCTCAAGAAATTATCTGCGTCGCCGAGAAGCTGCCAACGCAGCGAGCCCGAGGCCGATCGCGACGAAGGTCGCCGGCTCGGGAACGGTGCAATAGCTGGCGCCGGTGAGCGACATTCGATAGGACGAACCACTGCCTCCGGAGCCGCCCCACCCGCTGATGGGAGACCCTGCGCCTGGTCCGTCGGGCGCTCGCTCGACACCGAACGGGCTGTCGGCCCAGATCTCGCCGCCTGCACTCGTCGCGTCGTGATCGTAGTTCGAAATGGCCAAGTAATAAGTGCCGTTTGAAGTTACGAACGCGCTCGAGAGCCTCGACTGAAGGGAGCCCCCGCCCGGATCGTCATCATCGAATGCGACGCCCATGCCGTTTGCATCGAACAGGAACAATTGGGTGTCGAAATCTGCGCCGCCCACCGTTGTGGCGCTGAAATGCTCCTCATCGGTGATTGTGATGCAATACATATCCTCAAGATCGGTTGAACTCAAGGAGCCGGAAATGAAGTCGAGGCTGCCCTCGCCCATGGTCATCTGACCGGGGGGAAGGGGTCCAGCGTCGCCGTCTTCGTTCCAAAGTCCGCCGCCTGCAAAGGCCGGCCAAGCAAGCAGGAGGGCGCCTGCCAAAGTAATGAATCGATTCATTTGTCTCTTCTCCTCTCAAAAAGAAAGATTTATAGCCACGCACAATTTCCGCGACTAATCGATATTATTGCTCGAAATTGCGCTCAATAGGACTTAAGACCTACCCGCGCCATTAAAGATTGCTGAAAAAAAGTCCTCTCCGATTGAAGAGGACTTCGAATTTTATACGAACTCTGACTTGCCTACTTGCGGCAGCGCGAAGCTACGAGCCCGGCAAGGCCGAGGCCAAGGGCGACAAACGTTGCCGGCTCTGGAACCGTACAATACGTCGCTCCGGTAAGGGCGATCGTATACGCGGCCCCACCGGTGCCGCTACCACCCCAGCCGGAGATTGGCGAACCGGCACCCGGCCCATCGGGCGCGCGTTCCACGCCGAATGGGCTATCGGCCCAAATTTCGCCACCGGCGCTCGTCGCGTCGTGATCGTAATTCGAAATCGCAAGATAATAGGTGCCTGGCCCAGGAACGAAGACGCTCGTTATCTTTGACTGAAGCACGCCGCCGGCGGGATCGTCGTCATCAAAAGTAACGCCCATGCCGTTAATGTCGAATAGGAACAGCTGAGTATCCCAGGTGGCTCCGCCAACTGTGGAAGCGGTAAAGCTCTCATCGAGGATCTCGATGCAGTACATGTCTTCCTGGTCGGTCGAACTCAAGGAGCCCATGATATGGTCCAGGGAACCTTCTCCCATCGTCATCTGGCCGGGTGGCAATGCGCCGGCATCGCCATCTTCAAGCCAGTCGCCGGCGAAGCAAGGCACGGCAAGCGTCAAAATCCCGGAAAGGATTAGTAGTCTCTTCATTTTCTCATCTCCCAATGGATATATAGATGTGGATACGTCCGGAGGACGTCCCAACTAATACTTACCCCATTACGTGACTATGTACGCTCGAATCTGTTCGGAAATGTATGGGGAGATAGACAATCCAGTATATTTGCTTATTACTAAAGGACCCGATACCGTGGATATGTGGAGGCGCCGAGCAGATTCGAACTGCTGAATGAGGGTTTTGCAGACCCTTCCCTTAGCCACTTGGGTACGGCGCCGATTCGGAAGCCGATTTTACCAGCCGGAAGGCTATTTGCCGATGCAGAAGTCTCGGAACACGCGCTCGATGATTTCGTCGGGGGCTGTTTCGCCAGTGATTCGTCCCAAAGCATGCAGAGCGCCGTAAAGGTCGACGCAGGCTAGGTCCGCAGGCAAATCATCTGCTAACGTTCCGCGCGCCAGCTCGATGCGGGCTCGCGCCTCCTCCAAGTCCGGGACGACGCGCTCGTTAATCAGCGGCAAGTCGCCGCCATCGCCAAATGTCTTCATGACATGCTCTTGTATCCGATCCAGGCCCCATCCTTTCAGCGCGGAAACGAGGACCGCGTCTGAAGGTCCCTTCGCGTTGCCAAGGTCGCTTTTGTTAGCAATGACCAGGTCTGGCCTTCGGGCCACGGACTTGGACAGCGCTTCCTCCTCGCTTGTCCACCCTCGGTTAGCTTCGAAAACAAACCAAACTTGGTCAGCAGCCTCAACCGCCGCGCGCGATCTTGCGACGCCGATCTGCTCGATTTGCTCATTTGAATCGCGGATCCCGGCTGTATCGGTTAGCACAACCGGATAGCCGCCAATCGACAGCGATTCTTCTATCGTATCCCGCGTCGTTCCCGGGAGATCAGTGACGATTGCGCGGTTCATTCCCAGCAGAGCATTGAGAAGGCTGGATTTGCCGACGTTTGGACGCCCGACGATGGCGACTCGCAGCCCCTCCCTGATGAGTCTGGACGGCCTGTACCCCGCGAGGAGCTCATCGATTGCGAAGATGCACCTACCTAGCGCCTCTCGCGTCGAGGGACGGTCCAGCTCGCCCACCTCTTCGGAGAAATCGACCGACGCCTCTACCTTCGCCAGCTCCGCGGCGACTGCATCCTGGATCGTCGAAACTCGGTGGGCCAGCGCACCTTGCCGCAGCGCAAGCGCTCGGCGGCGCTGGGCATCCGTGTCGGCGTCGATGGTTTCGCGAACGGCTTCGGCCCGCGTCAGATCGATGCGTCCATTCAGAAAGGCTCGCTCAGTAAACTCCCCAGGACGGGCGGGCCTGGCGCCGAGAGAAACGATCTCGGCGACGATTTTGCGCGCGAGCTGTGGACTGCCGTGGCAACTTATTTCGGCGGACTGCTCCCCGGTATAGCTCTTCCCTTCTTCGAAGTGTGTAACGTAGCCTTCGTCGACGGCTTCGCCTTGGATGAATATCTCGCCGAAATAGGCGTGCCTGGGTTCGCTACCCGAGCTAGGCATCAAGCGCGAGGCAATCTCGGGAGCGAGCGGACCGCTGATGCGAATGAGCGCGACGGGCGCCCGCTGCATGCCCGTGATCGGCGCGACGATCGTATCGGTCAGGCCATCCATGGCCAGGATTTTAGAACCTCCGCGCGTTCGCGGACGTGTTAGACTACTATACGCGCCGTTAGCCGCGCCTCTCACGTCTCTACCTTCACCATCCGGAGCCGCCTTGAGACTCACAAGCATTAAGATTTTTGGATTCAAATCGTTCGCCGACAAGCTCGAAATCGACGTCGACGGCGACCTCGTCGCCGTTGTCGGACCGAACGGCTGCGGCAAGAGCAACATCGTCGATGCGATTCTTTGGACGCTTGGCGAACTGAGCCCGCGGAGCCTGCGCGCGGTGCAGGCCTCGGACGTCATTTTCAACGGGTCCGCGCGACGGAAGCCTGTCGGGTACGCGGAAGTCAGCCTCGTATTTGACAACGAAGACGGCGCGCTGCCGATCTCGACCACCGAAGTGGTCGTAACCCGACGTCTCGACCGCAAAGGCGACAGCCATTACTCCATTAACCGGCAGGGCTGCAGGCTAAAGGACATATACGAACTCTTCGCCGACTCTGGCCTAGGGCGCACGGGCTACGCGATCGTCTCCCAGAAAGATATCGACTCGGCTCTCGACGCCTCCCCCGAAGAGCGGCGCATTTGGATCGACGAGGCCGCCGGCGTTCAGCGATACCGGTCGCGCAAGGTTGAAGCGCTGAAACGGCTGGACAATGCGCTGACGCACTTGCAAAGGGTGGACGACGTCCTGGGCGAAATCGAAAACCAGCGGGAGCCCTTGCGGGAGCAGGCAGAAGCTGCGATCATTTTCAAGCAGGCGATGGCGAGTTTGCGCGAGGTGGAGTCGGGCCTCCTGCTGCGTGAAGCTGCGGACCTCGCCGCCGAAGTCGCGCGGCTGGAAGCATCCATTGTAGAAAAACGACGCAGCGGAAGCGCGCTCCAAGAAGGCGCTACCAAGGCCGAAGCCCACGCCGCCGATATTTCCCACAAGATTGCCGCCTTGGAAGCGGAGATCGAGACTGCGCGCGCGGAGCTTCAGCGGCTGTCCACTCAGCTCGAGCGGGCCGTTTCCAAGAAGGCTCTCGCCGAGCAGCGGGTTGAATCCGTGGATGAAATCGAGGCCGACAAAGACCGCGAGGCGGAGGTTTCGCGCCAGCGAACCGAGCGGGCGGAAGCGGCCTTGGCGCTTGCCGAGGCAGAAGCCCAGGACTTGCGGCGGCATGTGGAGAGCTTGCTGCGAGAGATTTCCGGTTCTGGCGAAGAAACCAAGCGGCTTGCCGACCTTTTGGCCAGGGCCGAAGCCGGCCTGCTCGAAGCAAGGAGGGCCCAGGTTTCGTCGATCGAACAGTCCGCGCGCGTGGGCCAAGCGAAGAGCCGCTTGCAGGCTGTCGAGCGCGAACTGGAGGGCGCTATGTCCTCCATTCCGTCTCTTGCGGCGGGCTCAGCGGAGGCAGAAGCTGCGCTCGAGGCGAGCCGTACAGATTTGGACGCAAGGCGCGCCGAGGCGAAGGCGATCGGCGAATCGGGCGAGCATCTGGCGGCGAAGATGCGCGCAGCAGAAGAAGAGCGGCGCGCGATTCTTTCGGAGAGGGCAAAACTCGAGGGGAGCGCGCAAGGCTTGCGGGCAACATTGGAGTCCTTCGAAGGCCTTCCGACCGGTGCGAGAGCTCTGCTTACCGCGTTTAAGGAGGGCAGGATTTCTGGAGATTTCGTGCCCGCGTCTTCAGTGATTCACGCTCCCGCCTCATACGCGCTCGCGATAGAAGCGGCGCTGGGCGCTTCGGCCGGGGACCTTATAACCTCGGATTCGCGATTTGCCAAGGAGGCAATCGCGATGCTTAAGGCGGAGGGGCTGGGTAGGGCAACTTTTCTGGCAGCGGACCTGCTCAACCCGCGTCCACGCTCCGCGGGAATCGAGAAGCTGGCTCAGTCCGGCGCTATCGGGATCGCCGCCGATTTGGTGACCTGTGAAAGCAAGCACCGCAAAGCTGTCGAACTGCTTCTTGGCGGGGTTCTCATCACAAGAAGCTTGGATGACGCGACCAAGCTCGCCAAGGAGCAGGGTTTTCGGAAGATCGCGACGCTCGAAGGCGAAATCGTCTATGCCGGTGGCGCAATCACGGGCGGGCGCAGTTCCAAGCAAGCCGCAGGACCGATTCACGTCGCGTCGCAGTTAGACGAGGTGGAAAAACGCATCTCGGAATTGGGAACCCGGGCCGAAGCGGTCGAGGCGGAGATACTCGATCTTGCTACGCAGGAAGCCGCCTCCAGCGAGAAAGCTTCAGCGGCCCGTGCCGAAATCTTGGAAAAGGAAGCCGAGGTTGGAGAAGCGATCCACTGGCTCGCCAGTGTACGCGAGGAGCATGCGGCGACCGAAAGGGCCATCGCGAAGCTGCGGGCGGAAATGGAGAGCTTGAGCGCCCTGGTTGCCGAGCCGGATTCCGTCGCTGCCGTTCCGGTCGAAGAAATGGAGGCCGAGCGAAACCGTCTTCTTGCCGAAGCTGCAGCGAAGTCCGCGGATGCGCAAAGGGCGGAGCGCAGTCTCTCCGAGGCGCAGGAGAGATTGGCGGCGTCGGAAAGTCGGCTGGAGCATGCGCATATCGAACTGGAGTCGGCGAAAGAGAGCGATCAATTTCGCGCCGCGCGGCTTGGAAGTCTTGCTGACGAAAGGGATTTACAGCGTCAAAGGATCGCAGAGGCATCCGCGGAAGCCGCAGCTCTCGAGCAGCAAATCCAAGTGCGAGCAGCCGCTCTTGAAGACTCCATGGAACTCAAGAAGAATCTGGGTGAGGAGCATGGCAGCCGCCTTGCGGAAGCCCGTGCCGCATCCGAATCGGCGCGCGCAATCGAGGACTCGGCTTACGGCGATGACATTGCCCGGGCTCGGGCGGAGACGAAGCGGGCCGGCATACTTGGCCGGCTTTTGGAGGATTACGACGTCGACGAAGCCGAAGCTGCAGCGCAAGCTCCGCTGGTAGAACTCCCGCCGGACGCTCAGCGCGTTGCGAACCGTCTTCGGCGCGAGATTCGCGAGCTAGGCGATGTCAACGTTGGAGCGATCGAAGCCTACGAGCGGCTTACGGAGCGATTCGATACGCTCACGGAGCAGCGCGAAGATATTTTGGCTTCCAAAGCGGAATTGGATAAGAGCGTCGCCGAACTCGACAGGCTAACGCGCGGATCGTTTGCCGATACGTTTGCAAAGGTGAACGAGGCTTTCTGCGAACTGTTCCAGAAATTGTTCGACGGCGGCGAAGCGCGGCTATCTTTGGCCGAGCCCGACAATATGCTCGAGAGCGGCGTCGAGGTCAACGTCCAAATTCCCGGAAAGAAGACCCAGCGGCTCGAACTGCTGTCGGGCGGGGAAAGGGCACTGTCCGCCTGCGCGTTCTTGTTCGCGCTGCTCAAGGTGAAGCCAAGCCCGCTTTGCGTCTTGGACGAGCTCGACGCTCCGCTCGACGGGCGCAACGTCGAGCGGTTTGTCGAGATGCTCAAAGCCTTCGCGGAGCGCGCCCAATTCATTGTTATTACGCACAATCCGACGACCATCGAGGCAGCGCCCGTGTGGTTCGGCGTCACGATGCAGGAGCCGGGCGTGTCGACGGTTATTCCGTACCGTGCGTCAGTGGCCGCGCCTGCTTTGGCCAGCAATAACTAAGGTTCCGGGTATCATTTGCTGGTCCATGGGAATCGAACGCAATGATAGAAAACCGAAGCGCCGCCGCACAACGGCGCAGCGGATGAAGGGCCGTCGCAAGCCGGTTTTCGAGCTTCCCGCGGAAGTCGGCGCCGTAGTTGAGACGCCGAAGAAAGCCCCGGCCAAAAAGGCTGCCAAGAAGAAAGCCGCTCCTGCGGAGTAGCTTTGGGAGTGCGCGAACTTGTTCGCGCTTTTCTTTTCTCGTACTAGCGAATCGCTGATTCAAGGCCATCGAGACCCGACGTACTCAGGGCGGACCGAGAACGGATCAGGCGTTGATCTGGACGACTTCGTAGGCTTCGATGATGTCGCCTTCTTTGAAGCCGTTCCAATTATCGAATTGAATGCCGCATTCAAATCCGGCAGCCATTTCGCGGACGTCCTCTTTGATGTGCTTTAGCGAATCGATCTTGCCTTCGTAGACGACTTCGTCACCTCGACGAACGCGGCATTTTGCCCCACGGACCACTTTGCCGTCGGTTACGTAGCAACCCGCGACGAACCCTTGCTTCGTCAGCTTGAACACCATTCGAATCTCGACGGTGCCCATGTACTGCTCTTCGAACTTGGGCTCTAGCATGCCTTTGACGGCTTTGTCGATATCCTCGATGAGCTCGTAAATGACCTTGTAAAGGCGAACTTCAACCGTCTGACGGGCGGCTTCCTCTTTTGCCTTCGGCTCGACCTTCGTGTTGAAGCCGACGACGATTGCTTCGGACGCGCGGGCGAGCATGATATCGCTTTCGCCGATGGTGCCGACGCCGGCGTGGAGGACGCGAACGTTCACCTCGTCGTTCTCGATTTTGTCGAGCAGTCCCTTGACGGCTTCGACCGAGCCTTGGACGTCCGCGCGGATAATAATGCGCAGATCCTTGCTTTCGCTTGCGGCCAGGCGCTCTTGGAGGTCCGCAAGGGTGACTTTGCCGGATCGATCGGAAAATTCCGCGGCGCGAGCTTGATCGCGGATTTCTTCGGCTTTGGCGCGAGCCTCCTTCTCGTCCATAAAAACGCGCAGCTTGTCGCCGGCCATTGGCACTTGATCCAGACCGAGAATTTCCACGGGAACGCTTGGACCCGCCTGCTTGATCGGCTTGGCAGCAAAGTCGAACATCGCCTTTATCTTCCCGTAGGAGCTTCCGACCAAAACCGCGTCGCCTTGCTTCAGCGTGCCGCCGTGAACCAGGATCGTCGCGACAGGTCCGCGCCCTTTGTCGACTTTGGCTTCGATCACGATGCCTTCGACGTCGCCCGCAGGATCCGCTTTGAGATCCATAACGCCCGCTTGGAGAACGATCAGCTCCAAAAGCTCCTCGACGCCTTGGCCGGTCTTCGCTGAGACGGGGGCTACCTCGACATCCCCGCCGAACTCCGTCGAGATGAGGCCGTTTTCGACAAGCTGCTGCTTGACGCGAGTCGGATTTGCATCCGGCTTGTCGATCTTGTTGAGCGCGACAAGAATCGGCACTTCCGCGTTCTTTGCGTGGTTTATGGCTTCGACGGTTTGCGGCATTATCCCGTCGTCTGCGGCGACAACGAGCACGGCAATATCTGTAACCTGCGCTCCGCGAGCGCGCATGGCGGTGAACGCTTCGTGACCGGGCGTGTCCAAGAACGTGACTTTCTGATCACCGACTTGAACTTGGTAGGCGCCGATGTGCTGAGTAATTCCGCCGAATTCCTTATCGACGACTTTCGATTTGCGGATGTAGTCCAGCAAGCTGGTCTTGCCATGGTCGACGTGGCCGAGAATCGTGACGACGGGCGGGCGCGTTTGCTCACCACCACCGGGACGCCGCCGTTTCGGCACCTCCTCCGTTTTTGGTTTCTGAGGTTCGGCCCACTTGATTTTGTAGCCGAATTTTTCCGCCACCTTTTCCGCGGCTTCGGGCGCGACCGGCGTGGCGAGGGTAGCGAAAATTCCCGACTGCATGAGCGTCTTTTGAACTTCCGGCTGCGGCACAGCCATTGCGTGAGCTATATCTCGCGGCGTCGCCCCCGGCGCAAGGGCAACCTGTTTGGCAGCCACCATCTCCTGAACCGCCTCTTTGACGATGTCGAGCGCGTCCGCATCGATTTCGACCGAGCCGTTGTCCGTGTACGCTCCGAGTTCTGCGAGGACATGGCTCACCTGCGAAGGCAGAGCCTTGAGTTCGCCAGCCAAGTTCTCTATTTCGACCTTAGGCATCGGCCAACTCCAAAATCTCGTTTAACTGGTCGCCAACCTGAGACCAGTCGATATTTTCGGCAGACGTTTTCAGAG
>DASSBY010000118.1:0-4289 GCA_035698285.1 Fimbriimonadales bacterium
GAAGCACTCGCAGTCTTCCTTGAGTTGAACCCAGGCCGCTCCGACTACCCAAGGCTTGGCTATCTGCAAGTCTTGATCGGCGATATTCGAGTCAGCAGAAAGATGTGGGACGACTTCCCGAAGGTGCACGAGATTCGACGAGACCCTTTCTTCGAAGGCAATTGGCCGGACGTCGACCAACCTGATGGACTGAAAGCGGCGTGGCTTATCGCTTGCGGAGTCATAGCAGACACCGGCGATCCGCTCGGCGCAGACTTCTACCTGAAAGCCGCGGAGAAGCTCGAGCCGAACAATCCAATTCTGCTGAATCGTTTCGGCCTAATTGCCCTACGCGCAAGAAAGTTTGATTTGGCAGCAGACTGTATGGAGCGGGCCGTGCGCTACGCCACAGGAAAACTAAAGGAATCCAGCCAGTACGACGCAACCAGGGCGCGGCTGATAGCTGATGGGTATAAGAAGCTCGGCAAAGGAGGCGTGTAGTGCTGTTCAAGCTCCGAAAGTGCTTTGTGACGCTCACCGAGTGCTATTTCGAGCGCGCCGAGGGCTATTTCAAGGGCCGACAGCGCGATGAGAACGTCGGACAGCGCTTCAATGGACTCGTGACGCGAGTGTAAGTATCCGTCTCGAAAACGACTTCTGCAGCCCGGGCAGCGTCTACTGTTAGGCGATGCTTCCTGGTATCTCGATAATTTTTGGATTCTGTTTCGGCGCGGCTTTTGGAAGCTTCCTGAATGTCGTCATCTACAGGCTGCCGCGCGGCATGTCGCTGAGCGAGCCTCCGAGCCATTGCCCTTCTTGCGGGCATCGGCTGGGCGCGGTCGACCTCTTTCCGCTGTTCAGCTTTCTCGCGGCGGGGACGAAGTGCCGCTATTGCAAGGCGCCTATCGGCTGGCGGTATTTCGGCGTGGAGCTGCTCACGGCGATTGCGTGGTCGGTCTTCTGGTGGCAGAACCTTGTTGTGGGCTCCGATCCTGTTCGATTTGTGGCATTGGCGGCGTTCGCGACGACGCTCATCGCCTGCATTTTTATCGACCTCTACCACTACATCATTCCGGATTCGCTCAACGCGATTCTTCTATTTATCGGGCTCGCCTACAACGCGTGGCTGCTGACGCAGGGGGCGGGCTGGACGAATGTGGCCGGGGTCTTCATTCCGTCTGCGGTAGTGGGGGCAATGGCGGGGATTGGCGTGCTTTGGGGGATCGCGTTCTTGGGCCGCGTGATTTTTCACAAGGATGCGATGGGGCATGGGGATATCAAGCTCGCGCGCGGGATCGGGGCGGTTCTGTTCGCAGGCCCGGCGCTTATGAGTTTTGGTGTTGCGATCATGGTTGGAGCCGTGCTCGGCGTCGTGCAGATATTGGCGCGCGGCAAGGGAGAGGAGGAGCAAGAGGAGGAGGATGGCGAGGCTGGCGACGAGTCCGAGTCGATCGGAAGCCTGGTCAAGGCGGGGATCGGCTACGTGCTTCTCGTCGACGTTGTCGCGCTTTTCGTGCCCATCGTCGAGCGCAAATGGTTTGGCGAAGCTGCCGGCGAAGTCGAGGAGGAGGACGACTGGAAACCCGGATTCACGACGATCCCGTTTGGGCCGTATCTTGCGCTTGGGGCGCTGCTCGTCGCGATGTTCGGGCCGACATTTTTCGCATGGCTAAATGCCTATTGGAATTGGGCGACGAAGCGGTAGACCGGGTTAGCCTTCCGGCGGCAGCGGTCTTCGGGCTCTTGTCAGCCATACGCCAGCGACGACGAGCGCGGCTCCGGCGATTTGTGAAGGCTTCGGCGTATCGTGAACGATTGTCCAAGCGAGGGCCATGCCGGCAATCGGGATTAGGCTGCTAAATGCAGACGCCTTGCTTGGGCCGAGCACGGAGACGCCGCGATTGTACAAAAAATAGGCGAACGGAAGCGATACGAGGGCGGCGTAGGCGAGTCCGCCGAAGGCCGAGGCTGGAACGCCGTTCCAATTCATCTGCAGCAGCTGGGGCAGGCCGATGAGGATGAGGCCGGGAGTTCCGGTCGCGGTGGTAATCGCCGTTACTTTGAGAGGAGATATGCCTTCGGAGGAGCGGCGCAAGCCCAGTGTGTAGGCTGCCCAGCAAAACACGGCGCCGACCGTAAGCAGGTCGCCAAGGATATTCTTGCGCTCCAGTTCGAATCCGCCTCCGACGACGAGAAGGACGCCGAGCATGGCTATGCCGATTCCAATCGCCGCCTGGCGCGTGACACGCTCGATTCCCAGCGCCCAAGCCAGAAACGCCACGACGCCCGGCAGCGCGCCGATGATAACCGCGCTGTTCGTCGCGCTCGTGTTGGCGAGGCCGAGAATGAAGCAGGGCTGGTAAACCGTGTTGCCGATGAAGCCGACGACAGCGAGCTTCTTGATGGAGGACTTGGGTGTGCGGGTGCCGGGCTCGAAAAGTCGGACAAGAATGAAGAGTGCTGCCGTGGCAATCAGAAAGCGCAGGGCGGTAAACGCAAGGGGCGGGATTTGGCCTATGCTTACCTTGGTGATACTGAAGTTTGCGCCCCAGATGAGGACGACTCCGAGCATTCCCATTTCGGCGGCGATCTGCGAGCGGTCTGCCGGCGGAGTGGTGGGCATGTTCGGTGAGATTATGTCGGAGAACTGTGATGCGCGGCAGATGTCGGAAGCACGGAGGACGGATGGATTATAATGCCCTTGCGGAACAATGGCGGGCACTCATCTCGTCCAACACGCGTGCTTTCGACGAGGACTCATGAAGCGTAAGGGATTTTCTTTGGTTGAGCTGCTGGTGGTCATCGCCATTATCGCGATTCTTGCCGCCATTCTTTTCCCGGTCATTTCCCGAGCCAAGCTACAAGCGAAGAAGGCATCCGACTTTTCGAACATGAAGTCGATTTACCAAGCGCTGAAGCTTTACCAAGCCGACGCCGGCGGCTATCCGCCCCTGCTGGTACAAGTGGTCGAGTACAACGGGGCAACGCAAAGAACCATCGATCAAGTTCGGCGAGGCTTTCTTTTCAGGCAGAGGGTGAAGGATATCGCGACTTTCGGCGGAGCGCTTTCCGAGGCTAAGAAGGACGAAACCGTGCAAGCATGCTGGCCGACGAAGGACGCTCGAGCCGGCGGTGATCCTGCCGAGGAGCAATTCAAGGGGCCAGGCGATCTCATGCTCTACGAAGACATCTCGCCCGGCTTCGACCCGGGGCCGTTGAACGGCCAGTCTCCGAGTCAGCCGGCCGAGTACTACTCTTACGATATCTATGACACGGCGCCGTCGCTGAATCCGGCTTGCGCGTCGGCGGACAAAAGAGAGGTGCGATACACTCTATTCTGGACGGCGATGTCTCACGGAGGCGGCGGATCGACCGACAATCCTCGGCAGCTCGGCTACACGGATCCGAAAGACGATACCGTTGTAACATGGAACACGTTCTTCCAAGAACTCGATGCGGCGAAGGTTCCGAGCCATTCGCGAACAACGCTCGTGCTGTTGTTAAATGGGACGGTTTTGAACGCGGACGGCAAGGATGTCTTTGATCGGTCTTGGCGGTTCGGCCAATAACGATGCGGTTGGAACAATGGCTGCGCGGCCATCGTCCGAAATTAGGATTCCCGGAGAAATAATGAAACGAAAAGGCTTCACGCTCATTGAATTGCTGGTGGTCATCGCGATAATCGCGATCTTGGCGGCGATTCTGTTCCCAGTTTTCAATAGCGCCAGGAGGTCGGCCAAGGTGCGCGCCGACACTTCGAATATGGCGTCGATCTATCAAGCGCTTAAGCTATACCGGGAAGACCAGGGCGGCTATCCACCGCTCCTTCACCAGGTTGCGGAATACAACGGGAACCTCCTGCGCCAGGTGGACGAGGTTCGGCACGCCTACCTTTACCGCTCGCGGATCAAGGACATCAGCCAGATGTCGGCCGTTAACAACCAAGCCAAGAAGGGCGACATCGTTACAGCAGTTTGGCCGCACCGCGACGAGCGCAATTCGGGAAATCCGGGCGACCACCAATTCCAACCGTTCGGCGCTCCTGTAACTTATCGCCAGATCGGGGTGGACCCCACGGCTCTCAATGGCGACGACATCGACGACGCGGCGCGATTCTACGCCTGGGACACATACGACGTTGCGCCGGTGAAAAACCCCAACAACCCTTCGCAGGTTCTGTACGAACTCCGATATATCCTTTTCTGGACTGAATCCGGGCAAGCGGGTGGCGGACCGAATGACAATCCTCGGCAGCTAGGCTACAACGATCCTTTCGACAACACGATCATCACTTGGAACACTTGGTATCA
>DASSBY010000119.1:0-2581 GCA_035698285.1 Fimbriimonadales bacterium
AGTCATGGTCCGAGAGGCTGCAAACGGAAAGGATGCCCTGGCGGGTTTCATCTCTCTCTCCTCCCCGCCAGGGCAATTTTTTGTCAAGTAGAATCCATCTATGGCATACCTCATCGGCACAGCGGGCCATGTGGATCACGGCAAGACCACCCTCATCGCCGCGCTAACGGGCATCGATGCCGACCGCCTTCCCGAGGAAAAATCGCGCGGAATGACCATCGACCTCGGTTTCGCTTTCATCGAACTGCCGGAGATCGGCCGGGTTAGCATTGTCGATGTCCCCGGGCACGAGCGTTTTATCAAGAATATGCTCGCCGGGGCCTCCGGAGTCGACGTCGCTCTGCTCTGCGTTGCCGCAGACGAGGGGGTCATGCCCCAGACGCGTGAGCACTTCGAAATCCTGCGGCTCCTCGAAGCTCGCGCCGTCGTCGTCGCGCTCACAAAATGCGATATGGTCGACGAAGACGGGCAGGCCATCGCCGAAATGGACGTCCGCGAACTGCTTTCAGGCGGCCCTTACGCGGACGCGCCCCTTATTAAAGTCTCGGCCCAAACCGGCTCCGGGCTCGACGAACTGAAGCAGACTCTGGCGACGACCCTATCGAACTTGGGGCCAAGGGCGGAGGGCGGCAGGTGGTTTCTCCCGATCGACCGAGTTTTCAGCGTGGCCGGACATGGCACGATCGTAACGGGAACTCTCGCACTGGGCACGGTTGCCGCCGGAGCCGAGGGTGTCCTAATGCCCGGGAGCGAAAAGCTGCGCATCCGCTCGGTGCAAACGCACGGCGAGCCGGCGAATCAGGCCGAAGCCGGTCAGCGCACCGCGCTCAACGTCGCCGGTGTGCGAAAGGAATCGCTTCACAGGGGCCAAGCCGTCGGCGCTCCCGGCGCGCTCGTGGAGACGACCTGTGTCAATGTAAGACTCGCTCCGGTCGGCGAAATCCGCCACGGACAGCGCATTCGCTTTCACATCGGCGCCGGCGAGTTTATTGGCAAGCTTTTCCTTTTCGACGAGGCTCCCGGGTTCGCCCAAGTTCGGCTCGAAAAGGAGGTCGCCTGCGCTCGCGGCCAGCGTGCCGTCATACGAAAATATTCGCCGGCAACAATTCTTGCAGGAGCTGAAATCGTGACTCCGAACGCCCAGCCGCGACGCAAATCGGACAAGGAGATCGCCGAAATCGTTGGGAACGGATCGCAGCGCGAGGAGTCATTCGAATCGCGTATAATGGCCGAGCTTGCAAAGCGGCCCATGGGCATCGAGACAGCAGCAATTTGCGAAGCGCTCGGCCAAACGCAGCAAATGCTCGGAACCGCCTTCGAAACACTCAAAAAGAGCGGCGAGGCGCTCGGCTTTGCCGGCATATGGATTTCGAAAGAGAACTACGGACCGCTCACGGTGAGGGTTCTCGAGGCTGTCGCGGATTTGCACAAGCAGTCGCCACAGGCGGCGGGCATCGATAAGGCAAAGGTGGCATCGCGCGCCGGCCTGCGCTGGCCCGTCAAATCTTTCGACCGGCTCGCGGCGCAAATGGCGGAAGACGGCGCAATCCTCATGAGCGGCAGCGACATAAGGCATCCCGAGCACAAGGTCGCGATAAACGACAAGCAGGAGGCGCTTCTCCAGCGAACTTTGGACGCCATGCGAAAGGGCGGAGCGGTGGTGCCGTCGGCCGGCGACCTCGCGTTGGAGGTTGGCGCGCCGCGACAGGCCATCGACGAAATGATACGCCTGGGACTCGCTACGAACCGTCTTGTGAAAGTGGACGAAGGGTTGTTTTATCCGCCCGAAACGCTCGAGGAGTTAAAGCAAACCCTCCACTCATTCGGAAAACCTTTCACGGTCGCTGAATTTCGCGACAAGACCGGGTCTTCCCGCAAATACGCGCTTCCGCTTTTGCAGTATTTTGACGAAACGCGCTTCACGAAGCGACTCGGAGACGAGCGCATCGTGATCGGCTAGAACTTTCGAAACCTATGTTTTAACAGCGTCCAGAACGCCTCGACGCCGTCGGTCCATCTAATTTTCTTTCCTGCGCCTTTTGTGCGCGGCTCGTAGCTCACCGGAAGCTCTCTAATTTCGAGCCCCATGCGAATCGCCTTGGCCGTTACTTCCGGGCAAAACTCGAACCGCCGGCATTCCAAATGCATCGACTTCAGCAGACTCGTCCGAACCGCCTTGTAGCAAGTCGCCTCGTCCGTGATGCGCCGGAAATACAGCACGCGGACAGCAGCCACGAGCAGGCGATTTACCAGGCGGTTGGCGAATGCCATTTTAGACTTCATTCCCTGCATAAATCGCGAACCGTAAACCACATCGGCGCGGCGCTCCAGTATCGGCTGCACGAGCTTGGGAAGATCGGCCGGGTCGTACTCGAGGTCCGCATCTTGGATAACGGCAACCTCACCCTTCGCCGCGGCAAGAGCCGCCCTGATCGCACTTCCCTTGCCTTGGTTAGTCGGCTGCCGCAACAAGACGATGCGGTCGCCGAATTGCGCGGCGACGTCGGCCGATCCATCGGTCGAGGCGTCGTCCACGACGATGACTTCCTTGTCGATCGGCAGTTCGAGGAGCGTTTCGATA
>DASSBY010000120.1:0-2426 GCA_035698285.1 Fimbriimonadales bacterium
CATCCATTTCGATTCGAATTCGATGGGGATGCTTGTCGATTAATCCGCGAATGTCGCGGACGTCGCCGACGGCAAGCAAACGCCCACGGTGCAGAAGGACGATGCTGTGCGTCATTTGCTCGACTTCGTGCAGTATGTGACTGCTGATAATAATAGAAATCCCCTGTCTGCCGAGGCCGGTCAGAAGCTCTTGCATCTCGCGGCGACCCACGGGATCGAGACCGTTGAGCGGCTCGTCGAGTATCAGGACTTTCGGTTTATGCGCGATCGCCTGGGCAAGCTTTATTCGTTGGCGCATGCCCTTGGAATAACCGGCGATTCGCGTGTCGGCTCTCTCCGTCATTTTAACGACGGAGATGGCTTCGTTCGCCGCCTCATTGGAAGAAGGAATGCCGGACATGCGCGCCATGAGCGAAACAAACTGGCGGCCGGTCATGTCTTCGTAAAAACTGTCTGTCTCCGGGCAGTAGCCGATTTCCCGCGCGACACCCGTGTTTGCGAAGGGTATCCGGCCGTCGACCAAAACGTCTCCGGTCGTCGGTCGCAGCTGACCGGTAATAAGTTTAATTAGCGTCGACTTCCCCGCCCCGTTTTGTCCCAAAAGCGCGGTGATGCCCGGGCCGAAGTTGCACGTGACATCGTTCAGCCCGATGACCTGTCCATACCATCGCGACGCCCCGCGAACTTCGATCATCCTTGCACCACCTCGACGGCGCGAATCCTGCGCGACGCGAGCAGAAGTCCGACAATCGAAATGCCGATCAGGATCAACCAAAGGGGGAGAGGGTACGGCAGCGAAGACGATTCCGGCCCGGGCAGGACCGACCGGGGCGCAGCTCCGAGGATATTCGTACCGACGCCCGCGATCGCGCCGCCAATGCTTAAATCGCTGACCGTCGCAGCAGCTCGAAACGACAGGCCACTAATCGCATGGGCTAGAATTATCGCGAGGAAGCTGGTAAAAATGTAAATGCCGGCGTATATGACTCCGACAAGCCACGGCGTCTTGTTCCAAGCGGAAATACCGACGAGCGCCGAAGCATGCACCGCGGCAGGAATTACACTAAGCAGCAGCAATTTCGGAAAGAGCAATCCGTATTTTCCGAAGAAGTCGCCAAATCCCAGGGTCAACATTTCAAAAACGGTTAGCAAGAACAGCGGTGCGAAATACACCGCAAACACCACGAGGAAAATGTACATCCACTTCCCGATTAAATAGTCGCTCTTCGTGATCGGTTTTGAAAGATAAACCTGCAAAGCATTCGATCTGTTGTCTGCGGCGATGCTGCCGGCCCCGACCATGAGCGCAAGCATCAACGGCCAAAAGCCACTCGAATAAAGCCCGCCTACGAGGCTCGGGAACTCAGGCAAAAAGCTTGAGTCGGTTGTTCCCCGAAGAGTCGTCAGCAGAACCATAAAGAAGACGGGTATGTAAGGCAGAAGGGAGACGACGGCTAGGACCCAGAAGCCTTTCTTTTTGAAGCTGGACCGGAGTCCACTCTTGACGATCGGCCACCATCGGAGCTTTGCAAGCCCCTTCGGTCCAGTGTAATTGCGATAGCTGAGGTCGGCGATAGGCCCGCCGGAAGGAATGCTCACGACACAGCCTCCATAAACGCATCTTCGAGCGTGCGCTGCGCCTGGTCCAAAATGCGAATTTGAGCGCCGGCCTCCCGTGCGGCTACAAAAATTTTCTGAGTGGGATTGCCGTCGGCCGTAGGAAATTCCAAACGGTACTCGTTGTACCGCTGCGAGACGAGGCGCCCTCCCCGATCTTCCACAGCCTTCGCAAATTCCGGCGATTCGAGCTTAAGCTCGACATCCCATTGAACGACCGCGATTTGCCGCAACTGATCGACCGTATTTTGAGCGCGGACTCGACCTCTGTTCATCATGATAACGAAATCGCACGTCCGCTCGATGTCGGGCAATAGGTGGGAGGAAACCACGATATTTACGCCTTTTCCGTGAGAGATATCTTTTACTAAGGCGAGCATTTCGTCGCGGCCGGCAGGATCCAATCCGTTCGTCGGCTCATCGAGAAAAAGAAGCTTGGGGCCGTGGACGATCGCCTGCGCGAGCTTCGCCTTTTGTTTCATGCCTGTCGAATAAGTCTCAAGATTTCGGTACCGAGCCTCCCCAAGGCCGCAGTATTCGAGCACCTCATGCGCGCGGCGCATGGCGTGCTCCCGCGGCATCCCTGCAAGTTCGCCGGCGAAAGCGGTGTATTCGACGGCGGTCAATCCCGGGATGTAGCAGTCCAATTCGGGCATCACACCGACGTTCATGCGGATCCATAAGCCATCGGTGGTGATATCGTGGTCGAACACCTTTCCGCCACCTGCCGCCGGCTCGATGAATCCCAGCAGCGCCTTGATCAGCGTAGACTTGCCCGCGCCGTTCGGCCCCAAGAGACCGATGCAGCC
>DASSBY010000121.1:0-9153 GCA_035698285.1 Fimbriimonadales bacterium
CTCCTGTTCCGACGCCTTCCGTGGGCCGGTTCGAAAAGTATACCTTCGGCGCGTCGCCTCTGGGCCGAAAGCCCGCATTAATAGCTGCCTCCTTTTGAAGGCTATTGGGGTACGGTGCGAGGGCGTAATATAGGTAATCCATAGGAGAATCCCATGACCAGCACCCAAACAGAATCCAGTTCGCAGCAAGGCACCGGTACCGTGCGCCTTCACCGAGTTATCAAGGCGCCCGCCGAGCGCATCTACAAGGCGATCCTCGATCCGGCGGCCAACTGCAAGTGGCTGCCGCCCTATGGCTTTACTTGCACCGTCGACCATATCGACGCAAGGGTTGGCGGCTCTTACCGCATGTCTTTCACAAACTTCTCGACCGGCGCCAGCCAGCCCTTCAGCGGGGAATATCTTGAGCTGGAGCCCGGCAAGAAAATTGTGGCTACCGACAAATTCGACGATCCAAATCTGCCGGGAAAGATGCGCACCAGTTATGAATTCAAAGAGGTGTCCGTCGGAACGGAAGTGAATATTGTGCAGGAGAATATCCCTGCAGACATACCCGAAGAGGCGTGCTACCTTGGCTGGCAGGAATCGCTTGAACAGTTGGCCAAGCTCGTGGAGCCCGAGATCCCAGACATGTAGCGGACGTCCGCTTTATATTATTTGTAGCGATAAATGATTCGGCCGCGCGTTAGGTCGTACGGTGTAAGTTCGACCTTAACTTTGTCGCCGGGAAGAATGCGGATGTAGTACATTCGCATTTTTCCGCTTATGTGCGCAAGAATTTCGTTTCCCGCTTCGAGCTTAACGCGGAATACTGCGCTGGGAAGCTTTTCCACGACGGTGCCTTCCACCTCTATTCCCCGCTCCTTATCGGTAGTCTTTAATTTTCTCTGTTTTGCCATTTTCTCCTTTAGGAAGCGCTCGCTTCCGACTTTATCGGGCTGCCGGTCAAAATCTGCGGCCCGTCTTTGGTTATGAGCACCGTGTGCTCGAAATGCGCGGACAGCTTGCCGTCTTGCGTAACGGTCGTCCAATGGTCGTCCAAGCAGCGAACCTTGTATTTGCCTTGGTTCACCATGGGCTCGATGCAGATTGTCATGCCCGCCCTCAGTAGCGGGCCGGCGCCTGCCTTTCCGAAGTTAGGGACGGATGGCTCCTCGTGAAGGTTCCGTCCGATTCCATGCCCAACCAGGTCCTCGACCACGGAATAGCCATTGCGCCTAACATAGTTTTGCACTGCATGGCTGATGTCTCCGACGCGTTTTCCTTCACGCGCCTGGCCAATTCCTTGAAATAGGCTTTCCTTGGTTACGTTGAGAAGACGTTTCGCCTCTTCGGAGATTTCGCCCACGGGATAAGTCCAAGCGGAATCGCCATGAAAGCCTTCAAAATTAGCACCAATGTCAAGGCTAACAATGTCGCCTGGCTGCAAAACGCGCGGCCCGGGAATGCCATGAACCACTTCTTCATTCACCGAAATGCAGGCGGAACCCGGAAAATCTCGATAGCCTTTAAACGAAGGCGTGGCGCCGGCCTTTCGAATTGTTTCTTCTCCGATCGCGTCGAGGTCGGCTGTTGTAACTTTGCCCGGAGCGATCGCTTTGGCCATCGCATCGAGCGCTGCGTGAACGATTCCACCCGCTAGGCGCATGATTTCGATCTCTTGGGGCGACTTAATCGTGATCATTGCGAAAGCGCCGCCCGAATATCGCACGCTACTTGCTCACGCGGAGCGTTGCCATTGACTTCGCGCAAAATGCCGCGGTTTTCGTAATAGGTGATGAGCGCAGCCGTCTTCTCCCGGTAAACACGAAGCCGATTACGAACCGCTTCGGGTTTGTCGTCGTCGCGAACCTTCAACTCGCCGCCGCATTGGGCGCACTTTCCGTCGCGGTCCTCTCTCGTACTCGTAACGGCGCTGCATTTCGAGCAAGTCAATCGGCTTGAAATTCTGTCTACGACCACCTCGTCCGGGACTTCGATCGCGATCGCCGCATCGAGCGACTGGCCCTTTTCCGACAGCATTCTATCGAGCGCTTCGGCCTGGGGAGCGGAACGCGGAAATCCGTCGAGAAGGAAGCCCGACGCCGCGTCTGGCTCGTCGAGGCGCTTGTCCATAATCCCGATGATCAAGTCATCCGGAACGAGTTCGCCGCGCGTCATGTAGCCATGCGCCATGACTCCGAGTTCGGTCCCCTTTTCAACGGCTGCCCGCAGGATGTCTCCCGTGGAGATGATCGGAATGCCGTACCGATCCGCGATTCCTTTGGCCTGCGTTCCCTTTCCTCCGCCGGGCACCCCCAGCAGAATCAGGCGCATTGCATCACTTTTGATAGCCGCGCATAATAAGGTTCGCCTCGATTTGGCGCATCAAGTCGAGGACCACGGAAACGATAATTAGGAGCGAAGTCCCGCCCACGATTTGGAATCCGTGGAGATTGGTAATGAATGGAATCCAATAAGGAACGAGGGCGATCAGCGTAAGGAATGCCGCGCCGACGATGGTAATGCGCGAAATTACTCCGTCCAGAAACTGCTCGGTCTGCTTGCCTTGGCGAACGCCCGGAATGTACGCCCCGCTTTGCTTGAGACGCGTCGCGATATCCTCCACGTTGTACTGGATGGCCGTCCAGAAATATGTGAAGAAGAAAATCATGAACGCGTAAACGAGAGATGCCGCGATCCATTGGTACCAAACCGTGCTGCCGGGCGTCGGATTGAACCAAGTCGCAACGTTCTGCAAGAAATTGTGAAGTGGCGATCCGGCCGGAGCGAATGTGGCGAACTGTGCCGGAATGTAGACGAGTGAAATCGCAAAGATAATCGGGATAACGCCGGCAGCGTTCACGGGAATCGGCAAGTACGACGAGCCACCCCCCATCGCCTTTGTGCCGACATTCCGCCGCATGTGTTGGATGTTGATGCGTCTCTGAGCCTGGGTGAATATGACGATGGCCGCGGTCACCGCAAGGAAAATGATGATGAGAACGATCGGCTGCCAGAGCTGTGCCGTTCCGTCGCGGATTTCGGTCGCGATGTTGCCGATGACGAGCGGGAACGATACAACGATGCCCGCGAAAATCATAAGGCTCACGCCTTGACCGATGCCCTTCTCTTGGATCTGCTCGCCGAGCCAGAGAACCAGCATCGCGCCGGCCGTCCAAATAAGCATTACGGCAATGTAGTGGAACGGCGAAAGCTGTGGGAACGCGCCCTTGAAAATCTGGATAAGCCCCCAGGATTGAAAACCGCATAACACCAGGGTTAGCCCGCGCGTCCGTTGCGCTTTCTTCATGCGCGCATACTGGCCGCCCTCCATCTCCTCTTTTTTGAGGCTGGGAATGGCGACGCCCATGAGCTGCATGATAATCGAAGCCGTGATATACGGGTTAAGGCCCAGCGAAATAATGCTGATCTTCTTAATGGCGTTTCCGCCAAACATATTAAGAAGGCCCAGGTAACTGTTATTCTTTAGCAGATCCTCGATCGCGCTAGGCTGAACGCCAGGAATCGGAGTGCTGATATTAAGCGCGATAACGTAAACGCCGAAAATCGCGAAAATAAACAGGATGCGCTCGCGAAGCTCCGGCTCGTTCCATGCGGCGCGAAGTGTATCGGCAAGCTTCACAGCTTAGTAACCTCGCCTCCTGCCTTCTGAATTTTTGCTTCCGCCGCCTTGCTGAATGCCTGAGCCGTAATTTTGAGCTTCTTCGTAAGCTCACCCTGGCCGAGGATCTTGAGGCCGTCCTTCAGGTTGCCGACGAGGCCCTTGGCCCGCACGGTGTCGATGTTCACCTCCGATCCCGATTCAAAAACTTCCTCGAGCGCGGACAGGTTAAGCACGGCATACTCGATGCTGTTCGGATTTCGAAAGCCCTTCTTTACCGGGAGACGTCGGTGGATCGGCGTCTGCCCTCCCTCAAAACGTGGGTGAATTTGCCGACGAGCGCTCTGACCCTTCGTGCCGCGACCACAAGTCTTGCCGAGGCCGCTGCCGATCCCGCGGCCGACACGCACCTTCTTGCGCTTGCTTCCTTCTTCTGGTTTTAGTTCATGCAGATGCATTGTCGTCGATCCTAACTTCGATCAAATGGCGTACGTTCTGAAGCATGCCCCGAATCGAGGGGCTGTCCTCATGGACGACCTCTTGATTCACCTTGCGCAAACCGAGAGCCAAAGCCGTTCGTCGGTTGCGCGGGACGTCGCCGGAATGGCTTTTAATCAGTTTGACCCGCAGCTTCATCATCTGTCTCCTGTTTTCTTGTCTTCTTGAGCCAAGGCGTAAGCTCCTTGGTGTCCAGGCCGCGTTCGCCTGCGCGAACCTCCGGCTTCATCAATCCACTTAGGGCATCGATGGTGGCCCAAGCGCAGTTCACCGCATTGCGGCTGCCCAGCGTTTTTGCGAGCACATCATGAATACCGGCCGCCTCGAGAAGCGCTCGAACGGCGCCTCCTGCGACGACCCCCGTGCCCGGACTGGCCGGACGCAGCAATACGCTCGTGCTGCCGGTTTTACCGATGATCATGTGCGGAATCGTTCGCTGAACCACTGGCACCTCGACCATAGACTTGCGTGCAGCTTCCTCGCCTTTGCGAATTGCGTCGGGAACGCTTCGGGCCTTTCCAATGGCCGCGCCAACCTTGCCCTGGCCGTTGCCGGCTACGACGAGGCAGCTCCACGAAGGCGTCTTGCCGCCCTTGTGGGTTTTCGATACGCGGTTTGTTTGAACGACCCGGACGTCGAGACCGTCCGTGCTTTCCCGTTTACCGCTTCCTTGAAACTTACCTGCCATTTAAAACTCCAGTCCTGCCTTTCTTGCGGCGTCTGCGAGGGCCGCGACTCGCCCGGCATAGCGGAACCCACCGCGGTCGAAAACAACCCTGGTGACGCCCTTCTCCTTTGCGCGCTCGGCGATGAGCTTTCCAACGGATTCTGCTCCCTGCCGATTGCCGCCGGCATCCACGCTCTTCTCCAAGCTACTTGCAGAAGCGAGCGTCGCGCCTTGGGCGTCGTCGATGACCTGCGCGCTAATGTGGCGGAGGCTGCGGAAAACGGCCAACCGGAGCCGCTCGCCATCGCTTTTCACACGTTTCCGAATCCGCGCGTGGCGGACGTTTCTGCTTGCGTTGCTGGAAATTTTCGACATGATAAACTCTTAGGCTGTAGCCCTCTTGCCTTGGCGCAGTTTTACGAATTCGCCGGCGTACCTAATGCCTTTGCCCTTGTAAGGGTCCGGCTTGCGCACCTTGCGAATGTCAGCCGCAACTTGGCCCACCTTCTGCTTGTCGATGCCGCTAACGGTCACCCGCCCGATCCTGGAGCGGTCTTCCTGACCAATCTCGAAGGCGATACCGTCCGGTGGCGAAATACGAACCGGGTGCGAATATCCGACGTTGAGAACCAGGTCCTTGCCCTCCATCGCGGCACGGTATCCGACGCCGTGGATTTCGAGTTGCCGCTGGAAGCCCTGGCTAACGCCGACTACCATGTTGTTTATCAGCGTGCGAGCGAGGCCGTGCTGGCTGCGGTGCTCGCGTCGTTCGGTAGGCCGATCCACGGTTACAACGCCTTCGGTCAGATCGATCTTGAGTGCCGGGGCAATCGGCTGCACTAGTTCGCCCTTCGGCCCTTTGACGCCGACGATGTTGCCGTCGCGAACCTCCACGGTGACGCCTGGGGGGACGGGTATTGCCATTCTGCCAATTCGCGACATCTACCAGACCTCACAGATGACTTCGCCGCCAATTCGAAGCTTGCGAGCTTCGCGGTCGGTCATCATTCCTTTGTTCGTGGAAACGATTTGTGTGGCGAGCCCGCTGCGCACCGGCGTAAGTTCGCTTGCGCTGCGATACGCCCTGAGGCCGGGCTTGCTGACGCGCTTGATTTCGCGCATAACAGGCTTTCGCTTGCCGTCGTATCGAAGATGAATTCGCAGGTTCGGATACTTGGTCTCTTTCGAAACTTCGTAATCCGAAATAATCCCTTCTGATTTCAAGATCTTTACGATAGATTCCTTCATCTTGCTATACGGGGCGTCCGCTGAAGCCAGCTTTGCACGGCTCGCGTTTCGGATTCTTGTCAATAGGTCTGCAATGGGATCACTATGCATAAACGCCTACCAACTCGACTTCGTGACTCCGGGCAAGTTGCCGGCGAGAGCCTGCTCGCGGAGGCAAATTCGACAAACGCCAAAATAGCGGAAATAGCCGCGCTGACGGCCACATAAACTGCAGCGGTTGTATGCGCGAACACCGAATTTCGGTTTCCTTTTCTGTTTTACAATTAGACAAACTTTAGCCATCGTTGCTCCAGGCTTTCGGACCGCGATTTTTGGCGCGAAAGCTCATTATACCTGTCAGCCCTCAGACTCCTCGGCCTTCTTCTTCTGGTGTTCGCCGATCAGAGCCTGCTGCTCGTTGCTGGGCAGCTCCTCGTAGTGCGCGAACTCGGCCCGGAAGCGGCCCCTGCCCTTGGTGATCGAGCGAAGGTCCAGCGCGTATTTCGACATCGTTGCCATCGGAACTTCGGCGCGGATGCGCTGCTTCCTCGCGGCCACGATCTCCATCCCCAGAGGACGTCCCCTGCGCGTGTTGAGATCGCCCATAACGTCGCCCGTATATTCCTCTGGGACGTCGACTTCGACCACCAAAATCGGCTCCAAGATCGTCGGCTTGGCCTCGCCCGCCGCGTTGCGAAAGGCAAGCGCCCCCGCCTGTTTGAACGCGTTTTCACTGGAGTCCACATCGTGGTAGCTGCCATCGTATACGGTGGCTTTTACATCCACGACCGGATATCCAGCCAAAAAACCTCTGGATAAGACTTCCCGGATACCCTTCTCGATCGCGGGGATAAAGTTCTTGGGAATCGAGCCGCCGACGATGCGTTCGCCAAATTCGAAGCCGCTGCCGCGCGGAAGCGGCTCCAGCTCAAGCCAGCAGTCGCCATATTGCCCGCGGCCGCCGGTCTGCCTCTTGAATTTGCCTTGAGCTTTGGAAGATGCGCGGATTGTTTCGCGGTAGGGAACGGTCGCTTCGGATGTCTCGACGTGGACTCCGAACTTCTCGCGGAGCTTCTCGATCGATACGTCGAGATGCATGTCGCCCATGCCTTCGATGATTTCTTCCCCGCTGTCTGCATCTCGCCGCCCCATAAAAGTCGGGTCTTCGTCGGCAATCCGGGAAAGGGCTGTTCCCAGCTTGTCTTCGTCCGCCTTGGTCTTGGCATGGATCGCGAGCCGGTAGATAGGCTCGGGAAACTGGATGCCCGGATATTCGATGGAAGCCTTTGCGTCGCAAAGCGTGTCCCCGGTCCCTGTGTGCTGAAGTTTGGAAATGGCCGCGAGGTCCCCGGCGCCGACGGCCGTCGCCTGAAGCTGCTCCTTACCCTTGGGGAAGAAGAGTGAGCCGATCCGTTCCGAATCGCCTTTGCCCGAATTCTTTATTGGCGAATCCGGCTTGAGCGTGCCCGTCATTACCCGGATGTAATTGATCCGGCCCACGTAAGGGTCGGCAGTCGTTTTAAAAACAAAGGCAGACATCGGCGCAGCGGGGTCGGGCTTGATTTCATCGCCGCCAAAATGCTTGAGTTTCTCGGCGGGGCTTGGAACGGCTCCAACAATGCGGTCGAGCAAGGAAGCGATGCCGATTCCGGAGGCGGCGCTGCCTACGAGAACCGGAAAAACTTTGCCTTGTGCCACACCGACTTCAAGTCCGTGGACCACCTCTTCCTCGGAAAGCTTCTCGCCTTCGAGGTACTTCTCCATGAGTGCATCATCGCCTTCGGCCGCCGAGTCCATCATCTGGTCGCGTGCTTTTTGCACATCCTGTGCGATTTCGGAGGGCGCCTCGCCAACGCTTTCCTCGCGGCCGCTGCCACCGTGAACCTTCATGTCGACAAGATCCAAAACGCCGTTAAATGCCGCCTGGGAACCGATGGGAACTTGCAGAGGCACGACGCGGTTTCCGAATCTTTCGTCGAGGGCCTTCATGAGCCCGGAATAATCCGCGTTGTCGCGCTCCAGTTTGTTCACAAAGATCATCCGGCAAAGGCCTTCGCTTTCCGCGATCTCCCAGGCGTTATCAAACCCGACGTCGAGCGCCGCCTGCGCCGGCGCGACCACAATCATCGCCTCGACGACTTTCGCGACGCCATAGAGATCTCCGATAAAATCAGGAAATCCTGGGACGTCGATTAGGTTGATTTTGTGGCCCTTCCATTCGATCGGAAAAACGGAAACGCCCAGGCTGATTTTCCTCCGAATCTCCTGAGCGTCGAAATCGCTATGCGAGTTTCCCTGATCGACACTGCCAAGCCTGTCGACGCTCCCCGACGCAAACAGCATCTGCTCTACGAGCGTCGTTTTGCCCGCGCCAACGTGTCCGACAATGGCAACGTTTCGAATCTTGTCAGGGCTGTACGTATTCATTACTTGTCCCGAATCGGCATCCCCATCTTCTTTAGAAAAGTTCGCGCTTCATCGTCGGTCTTCGCCGTCGTGCAAATGACGATGTCCATGCCGCGGATCCGGTCAAATGTGTCGTAGCTAATTTCAGGGAAGACAAGCTGCTCTTTAAGGCCCACAGCGAAATTGCCGCGTCCATCGAAGGACTTCGGGTTGAGGCCCTGAAAGTCGCGCAGCCTCGGAAAGACTACGGTGATCAGCTTGTCGAGAAAATGATACATGCGATCGCCGCGCAAAGTGACCTTGGCTCCGATTTTCACTCCCTGTCGCAGACGGAAGTTGGAAATAGCCTTTTTCGCCGTTGTGATGACCGGCGCCTGCCCGGCGATCACCGTCAAGTCGCGTACGGAATTATCCAAGAGTTTCCCGTCTTTTGTTGCTTCGCCTACGCCCATGTTGATGACGATCTTGACGAGCTTCGGCGCTTGCATCGGCGTCGAATACTCCATTTCTTTCACCATAGCGGGGAGCACATTATCCTTATAATGCGCTTGCAGCCGGCTTTTCGGGGCTTCGGCGGTTGCTGTATTTCCTTCCTTCTGTTTAGCCATTATCTAATACTCGACTATTTGACGTCGATCGTTTCCTTGCTCTTTTTCGCATAGCGGACAAGCTTGCCGTCTTCCAATCGGCGTCCTACACGCGTCGGTTCGCCCGTGTGCGGATCGACGAGCATGACTTTGCTCACGTGCAG
>DASSBY010000122.1:0-8054 GCA_035698285.1 Fimbriimonadales bacterium
TGCCCGGCCACGGCCGTTTGCCAGAGGCTGAAGACGAATGCCGCGCCGGACCCGATCGCGATCAGCAGATTCATGTCCGCGCCGCGATGCCGAATCGCCTTCGCCGACTGGACAAAGAACCCGAGCCCGCACCACAGCACCACCGGAGCGCAAAGAACCGCTTGTACCCAGGGCGGCAGCATGGGAATGCCCGGAACGTGCATGGAAGTTACGATTAGCGGAGCCGAGAAAGCCGCGGCCACCCAAAATCGACCCCCGATGCGGCGGGCCTCTTCGGCGCGGGCGACATCTCTTTCCGTTGTGCCCTTCGCCTTCAGCGCCGCCGTGTAGCCGGTTTTTTCAACCGCTTTGATTAAATCGCCTGTCGCTACCGATTTCGCGACCTTAAGCTGTGCGGTTTCGGTTGCCAAATTGACGCTGCAATCCTGCACTCCCTGGACTTTCCTCAGGCCCTTCTCTACGCGGTTGACGCAGGAAGCGCAGGTCATGCCTTGGACATCGAGCGACACGGTTTTCGTTTCCGCGGCTTCCACAACGATAGCGCCACGGTACATGCCCATCGAAC
This sequence comes from Fimbriimonadales bacterium, assembly GCA_035698285.1. GTDB lineage: Bacteria > Armatimonadota > Fimbriimonadia > Fimbriimonadales > ATM1 > JACDEQ01. The sequence continues at coordinate 566 of DASSBY010000122.1, forward strand.
AGGTGAACTCGAATTCGCCGGCTTTGTCCGGCGTGAACTCCACCGGCGTCTTTTGAAAGGAAGGGAGATCTCTCTGGATGCCGAAGGCCGGGATCAAGACCTGATCGGAGCAAGACTCGCTTTCCTGCCGGTCGAAAATTATGCGCGCCGGCAGTCCGGCTTCGAGCACGAGGCGCGAAGGGGAGTAGCTGCCGCTGACCACGACGGTTACCTCTTGGATTTCGGCGCCGCTGGCGCGCTCGCCCTTGCGCGGGCCGAGAAAGAACCAGCCGATAAGCGCCGCAACGGCGAGCCCGATTGGGACCCAAATCATGTCTTCACTTTTGTGTCGTGACTTCGAATCCAGCTTCGTCCACGGCCGCGATGATCTTCGACTCGTCGGCGGGCTGGGCGAATTCGACACGCACGATTTGCGCCGTAACGTCGACGTCGACGCTTTGGACGCCTTCTACCGCCGAAACCGCCTTGCGAATGCTCGCAGCGCACGAATCGCAATGGATATCGCTGCTGGTAAGAGTTATGGTGTTCATTTTGTCTCCTTGAGTTGTCCGTAGCTGCGCAGGCATTTGCCGTCGATGCGCATGTCAAGTCTCTTTTGCAGCCTGCTTTGGTCCTTTGATAAGCGTGGGTCGCTGCGGATGTCTTCCGCGAACGCTTCGAGGACCGCAAGCATTTTGGGATTTGCAAGTCGGTAGTAGATCCAGGTTCCGTCTCTGGTGGTGTCGAGTATGCGGGCGTCTCGCATCTTGGTGAGATGGTTCGACAGGGAGGATTGCGGCATGTCGAGCGCGTCCGAAAGCTCGCAAACGCAGGCATCCGAATGCGCGAGTGCGCAGATTATGCGGATGCGGCTTTCGTCGGCCAGGGCCTTTCCGATTGTCTGAAGCATGTGGCTCACGGCAGCATTATACCTATATATCCATATATGGGGATATAGCGTCCCGGAACTTTCGGTCGTCGCGAATCAGTTAGAATGGATACCAGTACTTACGGAGGAATTATCAATGATTGCAACCCTTATCGTCGCTGGGCTCGCCCTCGGGCAGGCGCCCAAGCTTGTTTGTCCGGTCATGGGAGATGCCCTCTCCAAGAACGCGAGCTATTTCGTTTACAAAGACATCGTTTTCGGGACGTGCTGTTCCAGCTGCGTGGCCCCAATGAAAAAGAATGCGGAAAAATATTTCGCCAAGCCGGCCGGCCTTATCGGCTATTCGCAGTTCGACGTCGTTAGCCATGAGGCTATCGCGCCCGCGACAGCCGCGGCAAGCACCGACTACAACGGCGTTCGCTATTATTTTTCCAGCACCGAACATAAGACCGCTTTCGACAAAGACCCGAAGGGCATGAGCAGGCACCCTGCGTATGAAGTGGATGCGCAATGCATCGTGACCGGAGAGGAAGTCAAGGCCGGCAAAGCCATCGGCTATCGCGACGCGAAAATGCAGATCGACGGCAAAGACGAGATGGTTCGCGTTTATTTCTGCTGCGGCGGATGCCCGGATAAATTCGATGCCGATCCCGCGAAATTCCTTGCGGGCATCAAACCGACAAAAGCCGGAGTGCAAACTCTCGCTCCGTCGAAGTAGATCTATCTACGATTCCAAAACGGCCGCGTCGAATTCCGGCGGGGCCGTTTTATTTTAATAATATCGCGCGAACCCACGTCGCGTCGGCACTTGGAATTTTTAGCGGCAGCGCGATGAGGTCGTAGTTTCCCGGTTCAACTGCAGACAGATCAAGGTTTTCGAGGATGGCGATGCAAGCTTCGAGGAGCGCGTGGTGGTTTTCCAAGAGTTCACTGGCAGCCGGGTCGACGGACGGCCCGTCGACGCCTACCAAAATGGCTTCGTTCTTTGCGAGCCAGTGTACGACGTCCGAGGTGATGCATTCGAAATTGGGGTCGAAGTTATCGCTAAGGTTTGCGCTGTTTTTCGTTTTGAAGAGAACGCGCTGGCCGCTTGGGATATTCGTTCTCACGACGTCTTCCCAGGATTTGGCTTCGATCACCACCGCCGGCCCGACGAAAGCTTCGAGCGGAAACTGCGCTTCGGTATCTTTGAGGTGGCGCGGCAGGTCGACGTGCGTGCCGGCGTGCGCGCTCCCGCGCAGGACCGAGACATTGCAATAGTCGCCGCGGCTTAACGAGAGCGTCGATTCGCGCAAAAATGGAATGTCGCCGGGGTAGACGGCTGTGGATTCATCGAGAGTACGGGAAATATCGATGACTAGGGCAGGCGATATCAAGTTATTTCCCTCCACTCGTCCTTCGGCTGCCTTTCGGGCCACTCACGGGGGCATTTTGAACCTGCGCAATCATCCCAGGTGTTGATGAAGCTTTGCCATTCGTCTGCTGCGCAAAGGTGTCACAAATCTTGCCGGCACCAAGCTTCCATCTCTTCCCGTAAAAGGCGGACGTCTCTAATGTCTAGAAAGTCGCCGTCTGCAGCGGCGAGTATTTCGGGATAGAACTCGAGCTCCATGCACTGGGCGTAGTCTTCGGCGAGGCTGTTCGCGACAATCGGCGTTGCTTTGAGAGATGGGGATTTTCTTATTTGTAGAGCTGCCACCGGGCAGTACCCTTCGCGATTACGGACATAGGGTCCTTCCAAGTGATAAGGTCCACACTCTTTAGCCTCGCGCATAAATGAACTTAGCTTCACGTTCTTGCACTCCGCGTTTGGGCCCGTGTCGAAATAGCGGAAGGAGTTCTTCCCATGCCAGGATCATAGCCGATCCTGTATTCTGATGTGATGCATCTCGACATCGATGTAGCGCCGGCCAGCGGCTATAAGAGCCCATCCCAGATTGCGAGGATTTGCTCGGAGTGTTGGGGCGAAATGAATTTATATTGCGCCGCATGCTCATCACCGAGCCTTGAACGTCTGCCAAACAATGCGAAGGCTATAGATTTCGTTTGCGGTTCCTGTGACGCCGCGTATCAGCTAAAAAGCGGAAAGGCCCTTGGCAGAAGGATCGTCGACGCTGGGTACAGGTCCATGATGGAAGCCATTCAGAGCGACAGAGTGCCGAACCTGCTATATCTTCATTACAACGCCCGGTGGTTGGTGGAAAACCTGCTGCTAGTGCCGTCCTTCTTTTTTACGGAATCCTGTATTAAGGCTCGCGCTCCGCTGAGCGCAACTGCGAGGCGTTCAAAATGGGTTGGCTGCGAGATACTGCTATCCGCGATAGCGCCTGAGGGAAAACTTTGGATAGTTAGGGAGGGGCAGGCCGAGCGGAAGGAGAGTGTCCGAAATCGGTATTCGGAGGTCCGCGCATTTGCGAACATTCCAGTAACACTGCGAGGGTGGACGCTCGACGTGCTAATGGCCATCCATCGGATCGGCTCCGAGCGATTTACGCTGGCGCAGGTTTATTCGTTCGAAGAAGAGCTCGGCCGCATTCATCCCGAGAACAAGAACGTTCGACCAAAGATACGACAGCAGCTTCAAATACTGCGCGACATGGGATTGGTCACTTTCGAAGGGGCCGGCAAGTATCGCTTGAAGTGAGGATCGGGCAGACTCCCACGCTCGTCAACCTGGGATCGTACTTTGGGAACCAATCTTGGCACGGAGGTGTCTATAGAAGTGAACAGCAAAGCAAGAGTTTCATAGACAACCCCTCCATAAGCCCCTCTCCTCCCAAGACCCCGGCGAAAACCCTCTCCAGCCGGGGTCTTTCTGTTATGCTATGGGCGGAAAAGTTAGACTTGTTTGAACCTGATCGGCGCGATCCAAGCCTCCGCCGCACCCCCGAATCACGCCAACCGTGAAGCATCCGGCGCCCTTGGCAGAGGCGACGCCAGCAGGCGAATCCTCGTACGCTATGCAGTCTACGGGCGAAAGTCCCAGCCTTTCGGCCGCCAGGACGAACAGGGCGGGATCAGGCTTCCCTCGCTCGACGTCGCCGCCACAAGCTCTGGCCGACAGCTTCGCCATTACGGGAAACTTCTCGGAGACCGCATTGCAGTACCAAGCCATCGAGTTCGTGGCAAGGGCCGCAGGCACTTCGAGCGAGGCCAGAAACGGAGCAACGTCCGCGAACAGCCGCATCTTATCCCGGACGCACGCGACAATCCCAGGACGATGAGCCTCTAGAAAGCTGTCCGTCGACATGTTCGTGCCGTGCCTGTCGTTAAGGTCGGCGATCATCGCTGCGTAAGGCAGTCCGGTATAGCGTTCGAGCGCAGCGGGTGAGGTTTCGATGCCGAACCGGCGCAGCGTTTCCGCCTCGACTACCTTGTGCCAGCCTTCGGAATCGAGCAGCGTTCCGTCGAGATCGAGAATGACGCCTTTGGGTTCCACCATACGCGTTATACTTCGAAGGGATGGTTACTCTGCTGATAGCCGCAACACTTCTGGCCGCATCTAGCGGGCAGCAGGTAAGAACGGATACGAACATGAAGGACGCGAGAATGGATTGGTGGCGCAAGGCGCGCTTCGGACTGTTTATTCATTGGGGGCTCTACGCCGTTCCCGCCGGCAAATGGGGCGAAGAGACGGACTATGGGGAATGGATTAGGGATTCTGCGCAAATTCCTCTAGCGGAATACGAGAAATTCCAAAAGCAATTCAACCCGACCAAATTCGATGCCGATAAATGGGTCGCGATGGCCAAAAATGCCGGCATGAAATATATCGTGATTACGTCGAAGCATCACGACGGTTTCGATCTTTTCGATTCGAAATTTACGACCTGGGACGTAATGGGCACGCCTTACCGGAAGGACATCATGCGGCAGATGGCGGACGCCTGTCGAAAAGGCGACCTAAAAATCGGCTGGTATCACTCGATAATGGACTGGCACCATCCCGATTATTTACCGCGCCGAGGTTGGGAAAACCGTCCAGTAGGAAATGCCAATTTCGACAGGTTCGTCGACTACTTGCACAATCAAGTGACCGAGCTCTTAACTAATTATGGCGACATAGGAATAATGTGGTTCGACGGGCAGTGGGAGCCAACGTGGAGCAATACGTACGGGAAGCAGTTGTACGATCTGTGCCGAAGGCTACAGCCCAACGTTATCGTAAACGACCGAGCGGATGGCATCGGGGACTACTTAACGCCCGAGCAGACGATTCCCGAGGAAGCGATCGAAGGCAAGGATTGGGAAACTTGCATGACGATGAACCGTCACTGGGGCTACAACGCCATGGATAAGGACTACAAGTCTTCGAAAGATCTTATCCGAATGCTTTGCGACATCGCGTCCAAGGGCGGAAATTTTCTGCTCAATATCGGTCCCATGGCGAACGGCGAATTTCCACCGGAGTCGGTGCAGCGCTTGGCGGATATCGGCAGATGGATGAAAGTGAATGGTGAATCCATACACGATACAGAGGGCAGCCCCATTCAGCCTCAGCCATGGGGACGATGCACGGTCCGCCCGGACGAAAAGAAGTCAACACTTTATTTTCAGGTTTTCGACTGGCCGAAAGACGCGAAGCTAAATTTGCCGATGATCGGGAATATTCCTATCACCGCTTATGTTTTAGGAAATAAATCGGTTCGGCTCCCCATTCGACAGGGAAATACCGGCGTCGCAATAGACTTGCCCCAACGAGCTTCCGATCAGATCGCTACGGTAGTCGCCCTCGAAGTTCGCGGGATGCCGATTATTTTCAATGCGCCGAAAATTATCTCCGACAGCGATGTTTTTGTAACGAAGTGCCCGGTAACCCTTTCGAGCGGCTCGCCGAGACTAATTGTTCGCTATACGCTCGACGGCTCGATGCCCGGGCCGACGTCTCCCGTTTATTCGCGACCGCTCGAGCTTTCGCGGACCATGACCATCAAAGCTCGATCGTTTTTCGACGGCCGCGCCGTGACTCCCGTCGTCGAGAAAACCATCTCCAGAGTTTCCCCGTGGCGCGCGGCAACCGGAGCACCGCTAAGGCCCGGCCTCGACCGGGAGATCTACGACGGAAGCTGGAGCGCAATGCCGGTGTTTTCGGGGCTCAAGGGGACGCGCTCTGTCGCAACTGGCGTGGCTATTCCCACGGAGGCCGACCGCGAACACGTCGGGATGCGCCTTTCGGGCTTTTTGCGAATTGCCACCGACGATGTGTACCGGTTTGGCCTAACGTCGGATGACGGTGGCCGGCTCTACATCGACGACCAGCTCGTTGTCGACAACGATGGTCTCCATGTGGCTACCGAGAAACACGGCTCTGCACCGCTTGCCCGCGGCGCACACAAGGTCGTGGTGGAATGGTTCAACGCGACCGGATCGACGGCGCTGGCGCTCCGCTGGGCTCGTTTGGGCGAGAACCTCGCTCCTGTTCCCGACTCCGCCTTCGGAAGGTGAAATCCAAAAGTTAACCCTTGACAACTTTGTGTTAACCATGGTTAAATATCCATGTGACAGAAGCAGTCCAAGATTACGTCAAGGCGATCTACATTCTCACGGAGGAAGATAGGCCGGCCAACACCAAGGAGTTGGCCGCGCGCCTTGGCAACAGTCTGCCCGCTGTCAGCAAGATGCTTCGCCTCCTCGCCGAGCGTGGCTGGGTCGATCACACGCCCTATTACGGCGCGCGCCTGACTTTGCAGGGCGAGGAAATGGCGCTGGAAGTGATCCGGCATCACCGGCTCATCGAGCGGTACCTCATGGAGCATCTCGGCTTCGAGGAGCACGAAGTTCACGAGCAGGCGGAGCGCCTCGAACACCACATCAGCGAGGAATTCGAGGATCGAATCGCTGACCTGATGGGCCATCCCGAAACCTGCCCGCATGGGAAGCCGATCCCGCCGAAGGTGGCCAAATGACGCTTGCCGATCTTCTGCCCGGCCAATTTGGCACCGTGCGCGAGGTCTTGTGCGTGGGGCTAACCCGGATGCGGCTCCTGGACCTGGGCCTCGTTCCGGGCACGATTGTCGAGGCGATCATGAAGAGCCCGCTCGATGATCCGATAGCCTACATGGTGCGCGGCGCCGTGATCGCCCTGCGCAAAGAAGATGCAAAGAAGGTGCTGATCGATGGCGGATAGAGACGAGTTCGCGCTAGAACGCGCGGGATACGACTACGTTGTCGCCCTCGCCGGCAATCCTAACACCGGCAAGAGTACGGTTTTTAACGGCTTTACCGGTCTTCGTCAGCACACGGGCAACTGGCCGGGAAAAACCGTCGCACGTGCAGAGGGCACGCTGCGCTTCAACGGCAAAAAGTATAAGATTATCGACCTTCCAGGTACATATTCGCTGCTTTCCACAGCCGTCGACGAAGAAATTGCCAGGGATTTCATCCTCTTCGGAAGGCCCGATGCAGTCATTGTGGTCGTCGATGCTACCAATGTCGAGCGAAATCTGAATCTCGTTTTCCAGGTCCTCGAAATTACCGATCGGGCCGTGGTGTGCCTCAACCTGATGGACGAAGCGGAGCGCCGCGGTCTGGTTGTCGATATCCCCAAGCTGGCGGAAGAACTCGGCGTTCCGGTCATCCCGTGTGTGGCTCGAACTCGCAAGGGCCTGCCGGAACTTGCGT
>DASSBY010000123.1:0-8980 GCA_035698285.1 Fimbriimonadales bacterium
TACGCCCTGCCAAATGCCCCCGTCAAACCCGTCACAACATGGAATGAAACTCGTGAAAGTTAAGCTAACTATTCTTGCCTTGCTCGCGGCCACCGCCTCGTTTGCTCAAATAGGCTGGTCTCGATATCGCGTAGACGTTCCGAACGAGTCGGCAGCCCGGCGTCTGACCGATTCCCCTTTGCAACTCTTTTCAGAAGGTGTTACGCTTGGGTCGACCGACGTTATTGTTGGGCCGAACCAGCTCCCGCTCCTGCGCGAACTCGGCCTGCCATACACGATCGTTTCAAGGCTTCGCGATCCGGGCTCATATAACCGAGATATCGAAGATGGCAACCCGCCGGATTACAAAACAAATTATTTGCGCTATGACGAAATCATCGCCCAATATGAACTTTGGCGCAAGGAATTCCCGGCTATCGTCCAGCGTCAGCAAATCGGCGCGAGCCGCGAGGGCCGGCCGATCTGGGTCTACACGCTTAACTATCCGACGGCCGGTATCGAGCCCAAGAATATCCTGATCCAAGCGGGCATCCACGCACGAGAATGGATCGCGCCTTCCGTCGCCATGTATCTTTTCGACAAGGTCCTCCATGGCGGGTTGAACAATGCCGAAGGCTTCTACATTCTCGGCAAATTCAAGATGCATTTCGTGCCGGACATCAACCCGGACGGCTACGAGTACACGTGGACGACGGATCGCTTCTGGCGCAAGAATCGCCGCAACAACGGCAGCGGCAGCTTCGGCGTCGACATGAACCGCAACTATTCGAAAGGATGGGGTGGCGAAGGCAGCAGTGGCAACCCGTTCTCCGAAACCTATCGTGGGCCGTCGCCCTTTAGCGAACCCGAGATTGTTGCGACCCGCGATTATATGGCCGGCTTGCGTCGGCTCAGCGGCTTCATCGACTACCACAGTTATGGACAGCTGATTCTCTATCCGTGGGCTTACACATACGATCCAGCTCCGGACGATGCTCTCCTCCACGCGATCGGCGCGGCCTACCAGCAGGGCATCCTAAATGCCGGGGGCGTCCATTATCAGAACGCGCAGACTTCCACCGGCCTGTACCTTGCTTCCGGGTCCAGTCCAGACTACTATTACGATACCTACGGGGCGATGGCCTATACCGTCGAACTCCGCGACGAGGGCCAGTTCGGCTTTGACCTGCCCCCCAGCCAGATCATGCCCACGATTCTCGAAAATTGGGCCGGTTTCAAAGATTGGCTTTCCGCTCTGCCCTAAGGCTGGTATAGTTTCCGCGAGATTAATATGAGGTGCAAAGCAAAGTAATGCGACGCCTGTTTTTTATGGTTCCGGTGCTCCTGCTTGGTCTTTTCGGCTGCGGCGGTGGCGGCGGCGGCAACGGAGCCGATAAGCAATTCTTTTATCGGTTCACGAACATCATCCCGTTTATCAAGGGTGTCGACTTTCTGGTGGACAAGCAGGTTCAGGTGTCGGATCTTCAATTCGGGTCTCATACCGATTACTTCAAGACCGACCTCGTCGAGCCGAACATGTTCATCGATGCCAAGGATTCCGGAACCCAGGAATTCATCGATTCCATCGCCGTTGAGAAGCAGGATGATAAGAGCATCCATGTTTTCGCAGTGGGAGTCCGAGGCGGGCAGCAAAATCAGCAGCCCGAAGCACAAATCATCCCAGTCGAAGTGAACCGGACCACGCCTCAGGGGAACGCCCGGCTTATCGTCGTTCACGGCTATATTCGTGCAGCCGGAACTCAGACCCCCAACATAGACTTCCTAAGGTCTGGCCAGATTGAGCCCATCGTGAGCGACCTTCCATTCGCCGAGGCACGAACGGTAAATATTCCGCCGGGCTTATATACCTTCAAGGCCCGGTTCGCGGGCCTGTTGAGCGGAGACTTCTTATTTAGGCTGGACGTTCAGATGCTCGCCGGTCATGTTTATGTGGCCCTCTTGCGGGGCGTTGAAAACGAGACCGGGGACCTGACGCCGGTAATCGACATCTTCGAAGAGCCTATCCACGATCCCTAGGCAGCCAGTATAATAAAACAATGGCACTCCGCGAGTTTTCTCTCCGTGTCCCGCCGAGTTGCCGGCCAGGAGAGGCCGAGAAGACCAAACGCGACGTTACCGAGATCGTCGAAGAATACGTGGAAGGAATCTATCGCCTCCGCGAAGACGTTGGTCGCGTAACCACCGGCGAGCTCGCGCAGTACATGGTCGTGTCGCCCGGCAGCGCGACTTCGATGGTGAAGAAGTTGGCGCAGCTTGGTCTTGTGACGCATGCGCCTTACAAATCCATCGAACTCACGCCGGAGGGCGAGCGCTTGGCGAAGCAGGTTACGCGAACCCACCGCGTGTTGAAACGGTTTCTTGTTGACATTGTGGGTCTGCCATGGAACGACGTCCACGACCTCGCCTGCAAGCTGGAGCACTATGTTTCGACAGATGTCGTTGACCGGATGTACGAAGTTCTGGGTCAGCCTGAGAAATGCCCCCACGGCAACCCGATAGATCCGGACGTCGACGACTCGAGCATTCGCCTTGCGGAAGCTTCCATCGGCGATGAACTCGAGGTCCAGAAAGTTACGAATGAATCTTTTGAATTCCTCAGCTTTCTGGAAGATACCGGTCTTCTGCCTGGCCGGCGTGCCACGGCCGTCGGCGCAACCGAGTTCGACGGATTGATCCACCTCATAATCGATGGCCAACCTGTTACTGTCGGACGCGAAGTTTCGCGTCACGTCTGGGTGAGGAAGGTTTGACCCGTTGACTCGCCTCCTCGCGGTGCTTGGGGCCGGATGCGCCGCTGCATCCGCGCTATCTGCCGACGTTGCCTATCTGGGGCGCAAAATCGGCGGCGTCTGGTACCACGCCGTCATTGCCAACCTCAACTCGGACAACGTTCGCCTAAGCGGCGTCGTGAATAGCGACATTGGGCACAGTGAGCCCTTTTGGCAAATGCTCAGCCGGTCACGGGCCCAGGTCGCCGTAACCGGGACGTTTTTCGACACGCGCAGCGCCGTTCCGATCGGCTCTATCGTGATCGACGGCGAAAAGCAGGTCGCGGGCTTTCACGGTAGCTGCCTTGCGGTGGACTATTTCAACAAAGCCAGCGTGCTCGACCCCAAGTGGGGACGGCATCTCGACATGTCTGCCTACCGATATGTGGTCCGCGGCGGGGTCCGGCTCGTCACCGGCGGAGAGCTAACGGTTTATCCCAAAGCTCAAAAGTTCAAAGATCCGAGCGTCTGGAGCCACGCGCGCCGCGTCGCGGTTGGGCTGACTGCCTCCAACAAGATGATCTTTTTGGCCACAAACGGCAAGGTGCAGCTTGGGACTCTTGCAAAAGCAATGCTTTCGTACGGCGCGCGGAACGCCATTGCGCTCGATGGCGGCGGCTCAGCGGCCATGTTCTTCGACGGAAAAATGCTCGTAAAGCCTACAAGGCGCCTAACGAATCTCCTAACCCTCGAAGTTTCGCCCGGCGCGGCCTGGCGGCCGGTAGGTATTCCCAAGACGGAACAATCGGGAGGGTGATGTCCGCGTGACGGTATTTCCGCGAACCTGGGTCGAAATCGACCTTGGCGCTTTCCGCCATAACCTTGCCGCCATCCGCTCTGCGCTTCCCTCGAAAACCAAGCTTGCGCTCGTGGCGAAGGCCGATGGGTACGGCCATGGCTTGGTCCAGATCGGCCGAGCGGCAGCGAGCGCCGGAGTCGACACTATCGCCGTAGCCACCGTTCCGGAAGGCATCGCTCTTCGCGAGGCGGAAATCGACGTGCCGGTCATGGTACTAGCGCCGAGCTTGGCCATGGAGGCAGAGCAGGCAGTGTTCTATGGACTGCGTAACCTCGTGGAGTCTTACGAAGCAGCGAAGGCAATATCCGACGCCGCCGCGAAACAGGGCCTCACGGCAAACATTCATCTCAAAATCGATACCGGGATGTCGCGATTCGGAGTTCAGGCAGAAAATGCCGCCGACCTTGCCGAAAAGATCGCGGCGTTGCCCAATATTATTTTGGAGGGCGCAGCAACCCATTTTGCCAATTCCGGCAAAGAGCCGGAATATACGGCTTGGCAATTTGAACGCTTTCGGCGCGCTCTTTGTGACATCGAAGACAAAGGAGTCCACATCGCGGTTCGCCATTGCGCAAATAGTGGAGCGATCGTGAAATTCCCGGCCGCTTTCATGGACATGGCGCGGGTGGGCATTTTAGCTTATGGAATTAGCCACGTCGGCGAGACAGATATCGACCTTAAACCGGTACTAACCTGGCGCGCGAGGATCATGGCTATTCGAGAACTTCCGCAGGGGACGAAAGTTAGTTACAACCTGACGTACGAAACAGATCGCCGTAGTCGCATCGCCACGCTCGGCGTCGGATACGGAGACGGCTACCACCGCTTTCTAGGAAATCGCGGATCGGTGTACCTTCACGGCAAACTTGCGCCCATTCGGGGCGTGATTTGCATGGATCAGCTCATGGTCGACGTCACGGATATCCCCGAAGCGCAAATAGGCGATCCGGCGGGACTTATCGAAGGCCCGGTACGGGCCGAGGTCCTATCAGAAATCGTCGGCACGACGCCGCACGAAATTACCACGCGCATCATGTCGCGCGTCCCTCGAAAATACATCGGGCTTTAGCGGATTCTTAGCAAAATTGAGCTTGGCGCTTCTCTCGACCCATAAGCGGCGACTATTTCCAGAAGGCCCCGCTTGGTCGCTTCGAGCAAAAGTATCCGAAACTTTTCAACGCCGCTAAGGTCGGCGCCATGGCCATCCTTAGAGAAAAATGCCTTTGCCAAATTTGCCCCTTGCTCTCCCAAAAACTGGAAGTTGACGAAAACATGCGTCGTGCCGAGGCTCTTTAGAGATGCAATCAACTCTTCCGGAGTCGAAATCTTCTCGTACGGGATCATCGTGCTATGCCCGGGGTTGCCCCAAAAATATGGCACGTCTAAATAGAAGCCCCAAACCTCATCGTACAGCGCGACTCTTACGCGTTCCGACCCGCCTAGTTCGTTCAAGTATTGCGCCGGTCCCCAAAATGACAAATACTTGCCTAGAAACTCCCGTTCGTTTGGCGCGAACAAAAAGCTGACCTGGTCTTTGCCATGCTGGTCGAGTGGCGCAAAAAGAAAGAGCGTCCACGCAACCTGCGAGCACACCGCCAACGCCGGAAGGACACCGAGCCTCAACTTCCCCACCGCTCCAGACAACAAGAATGCTGCCGGAAAAACGAGCGCGATAATATATCGGGACTGCTGCGTTAGATAAAACCACATAAACAGCAGAAGCGCCGCTGCAAGGACGACAGCTTTTTCTGCTTGGGCAGGCGACAAATCAAAGCGCCTAAAGCCGGCGAGCGGCCACCATATCAAGCCCAGTAAGAAAACAGGACCAATCGCGCCCCAAGGAGTCCCCGCGTTTATTTGCTTGTCCGGCTCAAGAGCCAGCGCCGTGACAGCTCCGGGCAGTGATGAGGGGTCCTTGCCGTCATAAGCTCCATCCCTGATCCTTTGGCCGATTCCAAAAGACCGCTGCTCTCCCGCGTACGCGTCGGCGTTTGCCTGGTTCCAATTTCGCCCGCCGAAAACGCTAAAAAAAAATGGATATACGGGATTCCCGGTGTTCACAACGTTTCGGATGTACCATGGGGCGGCGATAACCGCCGAAACCGCGGCCATAATGCCTATGCCGGCCAGCACTCGCTTTGTCGATTTTGCTATGAAGCCCAAGATTAGCGATGCGACGCCAATAGCGACGGCAACTTGAAGACCCGTGTACTTTGTCGCGATCGCCAGCCCTAGGCAGATCGCCGCGAGCCATACAAATTTGCTCTCCTCTTTAGAAGACAGCCACAGCGCCGCGAAAATTGTCGCGAGGCCGCCGAACATTCCATGCGCGACGTCGATGTAGGCCGTACCTATCTCCCACGCCACGACCGGAATAGCGACAAGCGCCAGCGCAGCCCAAAAACCCGCATTTCCACCATACCTAAACCTGCTCATTCCGCCAATGGCGAGCGCACCGAAGAACGCAAAGAACATCATGACCGTTTTAACGGCGTATTGTCCGCCCACGCCAAGGACATTCATGTAGAGCATATTGATCGTCGGCGTGATATTGCTTTGATGCATAAACGGAATGTAGTCGACCGTTCCATGCTGAATCCAGATTTTGGCCATTGCCATTTGATGGCTTATGCTGTCCCAATCCGAAGAATCGCTGGGTGAGAGAGCGGACGGGAGCCGCAAAAGGAATACCGAAAGAATAGCAACGATAAATAGCCAAGCGCTCCAGCCGCTCGGAAAAACCGGTCTCAATTCGCGTATCCACCTGAATCCAACGACGATTATTGCGAGGGCGACCCAGGGCGCGAAGCCACCTGCCAAGAAATACAAAATGCCGTAAATGCCGAGACCGACTCCGCCGGATACTCCCCACCGGGCGCTCGGTGGCAAACCTGACAGAAGCTTGCCGATTAGGGCATGCCCGAACAGTAATCCCAAAAGCGAAAATGCCGCGCCAACCCAAAAGCCGAGGAACGGAGAGGCGTCCATGCTATTCTCCGCTCGCGGCTTTCCAAATTCGCATGACTTTTCGCACCAGCTTTTCCGCCTTGTCGAGCGGCCACTGAGTGGCAGCGTCCGAAAGAGCACGCTCAGGGTCGGGATGCACTTCCATAAACAAGGCGTCGATTCCGGCTGCGGCGGCCGCACATGCTAAGTAAGGAATCGAATCCCTCGCACCGCCGCTTTGCGTTCCGCCGGCTCCGGGCCTTTGGGCGCTGTGCGTCGCGTCGAAGCAAACAGGGACGCCGAAGCTGCGCATAACGGGAAGGCCCGCCATGTCCACCACCAAATTGTTGTATCCAAAGCTTGATCCGCGCTCCGTCAGCATTATCCCCTCCGCTTTCATGTCAGATAATTTATCGACGATGTTCTTAGAGTCCCACGGAGCAAGAAATTGCCCTTTCTTTACATTTACCGGCAAGCCAGTTGCGGCGCACGCCTCCAAAAGATCGGTCTGCCTGCACAAGAATGCCGGCACTTGCAGTAAATCTACAGACCGCGAAACCACCGCCGCTTGGTCCGGCAAGTGAACGTCTGTCGTGACCGGAACACCGAATTCCGAACGAATCTCTTGCAGAATCGATAATCCCTCGTCGATGCCTTTGCCTCGCGGGCTTCCCGATCCTGTGCGGTTCGCCTTGTCGAAAGATGCTTTGAAAATAAACTGGACCGAAAGCGTCGCGCAGATTCGCTGCATTTTATCCGCTACCTGCCGACACAGATCGATGCTTTCCGCGACGCAAGGACCGGCTATCAGCGCTGGATGGCCGTCCCCGATCTTAACGGAGCCTACGCTCATAACTCTCACGTCCAAGAGTTTAGCGCGAAGCGATAGCGGAGTCTTGCGTGAGGAAACTCAAGAACGACGCGGGGTTGCGGGTTGAACCCTCGAAGCGCCGAATGGCTTTCCCGTCCGGTGAGACCACGACGTAGATTGGCAGCGTGTCAAGACCAGTCAAGTCGACTTGGAGCTTGCGGTTAAGCTCGTCCCCGGGCCGATCTGTCCAAAGCTCGACCGCAACGAACTGTTTGTTGACTGCATCCGAAATCTCGGGCCTGGGGAACATGTTCTGCTCCATCCATCTGCAGTTAGTGCAGGTCACGCCCGTAAAATTAATGAGCATTGGCCGATTTTCCGCCTTCGCGCGCGAGAGTGCTGCCTTGTAGTCGTTCTCCCAGCGTATCGGACCCGAGGCCAAATCGTGCTGGCCCGGATAAGGATTCGGCGGAAGGAAAGCACTCAGTTCACCCGTAGGGACGCCCTTGATCGCGGCTACGCAAAAGCCGCCGACCCCGAGGAACAGCACGCCGGAAATCAGGCGCGTCAGTCCGCGCTTCGCTTCCCCGTGCTCGGTGGGGAGTTTGATCCATCCCAGAAGGTAAAGCCCGCCGATCACGAAGATGATCGACCAGATTGCCAGGAACACGGGCCGCGTCAACCATCCCAATTGCCAAACGAGATCGGCGTTCGACAGAAACTTTACGGCGGCCGCGAGCTCGACAAAACCCATGGTGACTTTTACCGCCGTCATCCAGGAGCCGGCCTTCGGCAAACTCGCCAGATACTTGGGAAAGAGCGCAAGAAGGAAGAATGGCGAGGCGAAGGCGAGGCTGAAAGCAAGCATTCCCAGGATCGGCGTAATCAATCCCCCGCCGGCGGCTGCCTTGGCCAAGAGCGCCCCCACGAACCCGACGGTGCAGGTAAACGACGTCATCGTAAACGTCAAGCCCATCGCGAATGGACCGAGCAAGCCTCCCCTTTCGCTTCCCTTGCTCGCCTTGTTGACTAGCCATCCAGGAAGCCGAATTTCATAAACACCGAAGAGGTTGATCGCCAAAATCACGAAGAGCGCGGCGAGGACGACATTGGTGTAGGGGTTCGTGGCGAACGAAGCGATCGCTCCGCCGCCGAAAACAAGAGCGACCAAAACTCCGAGGACGGTAAACGTCGACATGATGCCAAGCGAGTAGGATGCCGCGCCAGCCAGCGCCGAACCTTTGCTTTCCGCCCGCTTGGAAAAATAGCTCACGGTGATCGGAACCATCGGAAAGACGCAGGGGGTTAGCAGCGCGCCGAGGCCCGCAAGGAAGGAAATTAGCAAGAACGGCAGCAGCCCCTTCTTGATTGCTGCGTCAATTTCGCCCGAATTCGCTTCGCCGGCGACCGTCGGCGGCTCGTCGCCCTTGATGGCGGTAGATCCGGCGCCTGGGGGCTGCTCCGGAGGAGCCGTGATCGCCGCCTTATGATCGTCTCGCGCCGGACCGGAGGCCACAGTGAACTCGATCGGTATCTCGGAATGCCGAGGCGGCGAGCACGTGGAATCGCTGCAGGCCATCCACGAAGCGGTGACCGTGGCCGTGATTTTGCCCTTCGCGTCGGCGGCGATTTGAACTGGTAGGCCGAAGCTCACCG
>DASSBY010000124.1:0-14171 GCA_035698285.1 Fimbriimonadales bacterium
AGTCGAAGGAATGGTTGGCGCACAACAGGTTGCCAAGCTCGAGCGCGGGATATGGCTTCCGCATGAGCCCGGCTCGAGGGCGGGGCGCAAGACGGCTCCCGCGAAGATCGAGTCGGTTGGGCCCGAGGAGCGCGCGAACCGAACGACCGTCGAGATCACCATACGAGAAGGCCGCAAAAGGCAGGTGCGGCAAATGTTCGAAACGGTCGGCCATCGGGTTTTGGAGCTTAAGCGCATCCGTTTTGGGCCGATCGCCTTGGCCCGCCTCGCCCCTGGCGCATGCCGTATGCTTTCGAAATCCGAAATTGCGAAATTAAAGGCAAGTGCGAAGATCTCTTAAAATCGCCTTTCGATTAACCTGGGTTGAATCCATCTCCGAAAGAAAGCGCATCGCTAACGAATGTCGCGAGTTTTCTGATGGCCTCCTAAAATGCGTCGCGCCTCGAGGCGCGCATATCGATCGGATGATGTCAGGCGTTTTGGTGCGGGCTCCGCTTATGCCGGATCGGCTCCTTCCAGGCTTCGACGGCAAGAAAGACAATTCGTATCGTCATTTGTTCGTTATGGCGATCGCATTCGCGGCCGCGAACCTGCTTGCAGGGTTTTTGGACAATGGCTGCCCCCGTCCATTCGACACTACAACAGGCTTTGCCAACAATTGCTTGGCGATTGCGGCGTGGCGATTTCCTGGCCGGAAATCTAAAAGCGCGAGCAAGCTCGCGCACTCCAAATTACAGCTTCGCCGACAGGCCTTGGGCCATTACGATTTCGCGCGAGTGGTTTACGGTGAAGGCGGTACGATGCGTAACGGCTTCGATAAGTCCCTCGGCGGACGGATGGCCGTTGCCGGAGCTCTTTACGCCGCCGAAAGGCAGGTGTACTTCAGCGCCAATGCTGGGCAAATTAACATATCCGAGGCCATATTCGGCGTTGTCGCGGACATAGCGCCATTTGCGGTAATCCTCGGTGCAAACGGCCATCGCAAGTCCGTAGTCGGTATCGTTGTAAACGTCGGTGGCTTGCTCGACTCCGTCGACGGGAATAATGGCGACGTGCGGGCTAAATGCCTCTTGGCGCAGACAGAACGTATTCGGCCGATATTCCATGCGATAGACGAATGGCGATACGAAGTTCCCTTCCCCGAATTCGCCATCGGTAAGGCGACCGCCGTCGCGTAGGACTTGTGCGCCTTCCTCTTTGGCCTTGGCGTTGTGCATTTCGAATTTTTCGATTCCGGCTTCATTGATTAGCGGGCCCATAAAGGTGTCGGGATCGAGGCCGTTGCCGACTTTGATGCGATCCACCATGTCGAGAAATTCCTCTTGGTATTTGTCGACGATTTTGCGGTCGACGATAATGCGGTTGGAGCTGACGCAGCGCTGTCCGGTCGTTTTGAATGCGCTCATGACGCCAGCCGGGACGGCGATCGAAAGGTCTGCATCTTCGAGAACGATTACCGCGTTTTTGCCGCCCATTTCAGTGGCGGCGAATTTGTGCGCTTCGCCGGCTGCCTGCTGCTGGACGATCTTGCCAACTTGGAAGCTTCCGGTAAAGAGGATAACGTCCACTTCCGGATGCTTGGTTAGCGCTGCGCCAGCGGTCTCGCCCATACCGTGGACGATGTTGACGACGCCCCGCGGGCAGCCTGCCTCTTCGAAAAGCTCGATCAGCTTGTGCGCGCAGATCGGGGTTTCTTCGCTCGCCTTTAGGACGACGGTGTTCCCGGAAACGAGCGCGGGCGTCATCTCCCAGAGCGGAATAGCCATCGGGAAGTTCCAAGGCGTTATGCAGCCGACGACACCCTTCGGCTTGCGGCGTATGAAGGCGTCTTTGTCGGCGACCTCGCTGCTGATAACCTGCCCGATGGGTAGACGGCCAAGCCCGGCAGCGTACTGCACCATGTGCAGCGACTCGACGACATCGGCGCGTCCTTCGTTGAGCGGCTTGCCGCATTCACGCGTAACGAGGCGGCTCATGGCCTCCAGGTCGCGTTTGATAAGTTGAGCAACATTGTCGAGGATTTCCGCCCGCTTAACCCAGCTCATCGCGGCCCATTCGGGAAAAGCAGATTTCGCGGCTTTAACAGCGGCTTCTATGTCCGCGGAATCCGATGCTGGAGCGGAGCCTACGACTTCGCTCTTCTTGGCTGGATTCGTGCTATCGAAGCGCTCGCCCGAAGCGGCTTCGCGCCATTCGCCGTTTATGAAATTCAGGGCGTGTATCGGCTTGGTTTCGGACCCTTTCGTCTCCGGTGCTAAGGTTGCCATTATGGCTCCAATTATACCGTTCGGCGACTTCAACGACCGTACACACGCCCGGCCGTCCGACGCTACCCGCCCCAGAATTCGCGAATCGCGGCTTCGTTTTCCACGCTGCCATCGCTTCGGGTTTTCGCCAGAGGAGGCATTGGCTCCATGTGGTTGTCGAAGGCGAAGGTCTGGAGCCAGGCTATCACGGCGCCGCGCACGATCGGGCTCTGATCCGTGAACATTCGGATGATCCGAACTTTGTTTTCAATCTTACTAGGCAGAGCGCGTGCCCCTTCAGCGCGCAGCCAGGACATCCGAGCGGTAAGGCACTCCTCGGCAAACGCTTCTTCGATCGGAATGTAGAAAAGCATCCGGGCGTCGGCGTCTTGATATTCCCTGTCTACCTGCCGGATCAACGCCTTCTGCGTGACCACGTATTCGCCCTTGAGGACGTCCGCGCTCACATAGGCGACCTGCAGCTTGCGCTGCGTGTCCCCCTCGATGGCGCCGTTCAAGATAGGTATCACCTGGTCTTTGTAAAAGCGCCTGTAAGAGTCAAAGAGCGGACTGTTTGGGGGGGTCGGATAGTCGGGCCTGGCGCTTGTGAAGGCCCATAGGTCTTCGAACTTTTTGCTAAGCCCAAACGACTGCGCGGCAATGTAGCCAAGTCTTTCAAGTACGTTAGAGCCGCGGACTTGGTATTGGCCATCGGCGAAACAGTATGCGTTGAACCCGTATGACATGCCCGCGAGGTAGTACTGTGAACTCGACTCCATTGTGAGGTAATCCCCGTGCGTTTGATGCCCAAAAATCCGTCCATTAGAGTCGGGTCTGGTTAGGTATAGGAACACTAGCGTTCCGGGGCTGATTTGAGTCCCGATGTAATCCGTCTCTCCTCGGTAAAAATCCGTAACGGCGACGAATCGGGAAGGTATGGAGCCTTGTAGGTCTAAAACACGTGAAAAACGATTGCGGTAAACCGTCGCGGGAAATTCGGGCTTCCCTCCGAGAAGCGTATCGTACGAGCCTTCACCGCCCACATAGCGGGCCAGGCCCACGTAATCGGATTTCTGGATAGCGTCGTTGATGTAGTGGTACTGGGGCATGGGTATTTGCGCCATAAACGCCATCGGAATGATTGCTAACATTGTCATCTTCGGTTGCTCCTTTAGTTGATTTTTACCTGCACGGCAGTTTCGCCGGGCCCAAGCGTTATCGTAAGCGTGTACGTTCCCACATGGACTCCGGGGCCCGTTAGCGAAGTACTGTTTGTGCCAGCAAAGTATTGGTGTCCATCGAGGACAAACTGGTTTGTCTCGTTGTCCTCAAACCATGAATTTGGCAGCCAAAGGAAGTCTGGCTCAGCCCAGACACCATCCTTCGTGGACGACGTCCCCCTTAAAAAGAAGCCGCCTTGAAAAGGATAGCCCCTCTTCCTAGTCAGCCAACAGTTGTAGTTCTGATTGACGTGCGAGCCTTCGGGAATCTGCTCCGGATGAAGAAAACGCTCCTGGACCCACACCCCAGGCATTCCCTGATCTAGCTGATCGATGAGCTGATAAAACAGCACGCCGCCGCTCTTGCCTGGCCCCGGCGACCAAGGATTGGGAATTCCATTTTCGGGGTCGCCGGTGTATTTGTTGTCTTCGTACGGTTCGAGGTGGTGAGGTCGGTGCGTAGTGAACGTCGTATATTGAATCGAGTTGAGATTTATCTGTTCCACTGTCGGCCGATACTGCGGCGTTTCGTCTACGGCGACTACCTCCGTCGGCTCCTCGTTAAGCGGCGCAGCGGCTTCCGAGTAGCCGTACGCCGCGGTGATGACAAATTCGTTGGATGTGGTCACTGGATCCGTTGCGACCTTGATCACGGTTGTCCCTGCCAAACCCTTAGTCTTCCGGCGGTCGGGTGACCCTGGGACCAATTCGAGGTTGTCCGTCAAGATCACGCCGGGCGCGGTCACCGTGTACCAAACCTTGATACGTTCCGGCTGGACAAATATCGGTTCTATTTTTACGTCGAAGATGTTCTGCGTCTGCGCGTTGGTCGGCTTATAGCTCGCATGGGTTCGGTTGTCGAACGGGCTGTAGCCGAAATCGGTGCAGTACCATGGATACTGGAACTTGTTGGGATTTGGACCGACAGTGACCCGATGTACGTCAAAAGCATCGACGTTTGCCGGGAGGAATCGCTCGATATGCAATGGCCCTCCGGCAACGTACAGATCGACGTAATAGATGAAGAACTCTTCCTCTTCTGTCATTAGATTGCGCCTCTTGATCCTTGCCCATAAATGGAACAAGCCTGGCTTTCGAGCGACGTATTTCTTACAAAACGGCGGTTCATGCCCTAAAGACGAAGAAGCATTCGTCACCGTTACGCCGGTCGGCGCGTTGAAGTCGTCCATCGTAGTTTCGGTGACAGGATTGCCGTGCTCGTCGACGAGATCGGGATCGTGCGGCCAGCAGACGTCGCTCGTGCTCATGTAGTCTGAAACCGGTACCGTCCACTTGAGTCCCTTTACGGCGACAAGAGCCTCCTCCTGCGTCATGTTTGACGAAGTAGGAGAAATGTCAGGATGACCCGGCTCGATTTCACCTTGGGCGACCGTCGCCGAGGCGACACCAACTAGCGCAACAAAAAGCGACGAAGCTCGAAATGCCCCCCTTTGAGAACATTATAGCGAGAACGCTCAGAAATTGCCCCAGCGGATCGCGGGCACGCGTTTGCGGTAACCTAGCGCGATGAGGAAGTCACCCATCGTAGTTCTTGCCGCCGCCGTCGCGACTGCCGCGATCGCATGGTCGCCCGCCGTTACGCTTCGCTTCAACTTGAAGCCGGGCGCAAAGTACCGGTATGCGACTTCCACTTCCACGACGAATTCGATGGCAGGGTCCAAGCCAACGACAGAATCGATGGTGCAGCTAATCACGGTGAAGTCGAAGGGGGCTGGAGGCTACCAAGTAGTAACGAAAATCGAGTCGGTCGACGTGAAGGGGGCCGGCGCCGAAACCAACCAACTTAAGGGCGCCACTTTTACCCAGACTGTCTCACCAACTGGCAAGACTTCCAACATGTCCACCACGGCCAGCGGCCAGGCGAAAATGATGGTTTCGATGATGCAGGCCCTGGATGCCGGCTTTCTTGGCATCGTTTATCCGACAAACCCGGTTGGGGTTGGCTCGAGCTGGTCCGCCACGCTCGACCTTACGAAAATGATGGGCGCGATACCGGGCGGGTCGATGATGAAGATCGTCAGCGGAGGCAAAATTCCTATGAAATACAAGCTCTCGGGAATCAAGGGGTCCGGTAACAACCGCGTTGCGGGTCTGAGCATTTCCGGCGCCGGATCGATGACGATGCAGGTTACGCCGCCGCAAGGTCAGGGCCAGCCGCAGAAGATCACCATGAAGTTCAACACCAGCACTTCAGCCAAAGTGGACGTGGCGACGGGAATGCCGTCGACGATGGACGGAAATGCGACGATCGTAATGCAGATTATGGGCAATACGATGACGCAGCACTTGAAAGTCAAGATGGTCCGAAAGTAGCTTCGGGTATCCTTTCAGCGGTGATCGATCAGCCCCAAAAGTCTCCGGCGCGCCCTCGCTGGTGGCTCAACACATATTTTCTCTTCGGGATATTGCTCGCGATCGTCGGCCTCTTGGGTCTTGTCCGCGGCGCGGACTTCATTCGCGACCCGGGCCAGTCGGAAAACGCGTCGCTATCATGGTGGTATCTGCTTGCCGCAGCGCTGTTTCTCGCCAACGGCTACGTCAGCCACCGCTCGACGGCGAGGGCTGCGGAGGAGAGTGACGACCATGCCTAAGTGTTCCATTTGCGGCGCGGAAATCGACCGGATGCCAAATTGGCTCAACGACGTGGATATCGTGTTTAGATGCGCGAAATGCTCGGCAGCGGTTCCGATCATGGAGGCCGAGGAGGTTCACAAAGAAGCGCCCGCGGCTGTGGAGGAGCATGAGGCTGAGGAAGAGCACGAAGACGAAGAACCCGAGCCTGAGCACGAGCACGCCGAAGAGGAGTAGGCTTTGCGGGTTCTAAGGAGCTTTTTCACCCAGCAACTGCAGGGCTTGCTGATATTGGGTCAAATTGTCGACGTCCGCCCCTAGGTCGGGGTAGGGCATCGGGATCGCTCTAACCGAACCGCCGAGGAATTTGCCTACCGCTTTCTCCAAGGCGGCTAGCGGAAGCATCGCGGGAAATACTTGGCCGAGGGCTAGGCGCGCGAGCGTTCCGAGGCCGACCTGTGCGGCAAGCCGCAAAGGTTTTTTTCGGTTCGCGTAGGCTTCGTCGAGAATCGGCAGGATGCTGCGCATGAGATTTGTGTTGGCGACACCGACGTTCCCTCCCGTAAAGCGGCCTTCGCGGAGCCGGATCGCGGTGCGCTTCATTCCGGGAAATGCCTTCTCGCACAGGTCCAGCGGAATGATCGGATAGTTGATCAGCATCTTCGGGTCCGCAGAGTTTACGAAGTGGCGAACTGATTCGGCTTTTAGGAACGGCAAATCTGCGGCGGCGAGCAGGAACGCTTCGGATTCGATTTGGACCAGGCCGTTTCGCAGGCTGTCGACGAAGCTCTTCCCTGCCGGGGCGTTCGCGCAGCCCTCGATCTCGTAGCCGACGACGACGGTCTTGCCTTCGGGAGCAACGGCTTTAATAACATCCGCCACCAAGCGAGCGGACGGGACTCCTCGAAACGGCAATTCGGCCCGCAGTTCGCAGCTGGTTGCCTGACGCAAGTCGTCGGGGCATTTTCCGCCTGCGAGGATCAGGCTATCCATTCGGGCACCGAAAGTTTTTCAAGCGTGTGAGAAGCGACAGCCCAGTTGCCGTCTTTTCGCACGCTTTGCGCGATTTGAACCGCCTCTTGCTCGCTTTCCGTGAATCCGAAAACCGCCGAGCCGCTTCCCGTAAGGTGTGCATCGCACGCGCCTTGATTTGCTAGGAAATCAATTAATTTAATGCTCTCTTCGGGCGCGACCAATTCGAAATCGTTTTGCACATCATCTGCACGATCTCCGAGTGCGTCCAGCCGAGCGTAGGCGTCGCCGCTTGCGCATCCCAACTGCGGCATTGCAAGAACCATATGTCTCTTTGTCGCGGGCAATTCATTAACGATATCGCCGCGGCCAGTTCCTTCGGCGCGGCAGAAATCCGAAACGAAGAACCGAACGTCGACTCCTGTCGCTGCGGCGACCGCCAAGAGGTCCGACTGCAGTATGGATCCACCAAGCAGAAAATTCACCCCTTTAAGCACGGCGGCCGCGTCCGAGCTGCCACCGCCCAGGCCGCTCGCCAGGGGAATGAATTTTTCGATGCGGATTTGCATCGGCGGCGGCTCGTACAGTTCCGATAGGAGGCGTAGCGCCTTCCACGCCAGGTTGCGTTCGCCGGAAAGCTGGGTATCTGAGCACGTGAGGGAAAGTTCGTCGGAACGAACGAGTTCTACCGTGTCATGCAGATCGACCGCCTGCATGATCGTGCGAACTTCGTGGTAGCCGTCTTGGCGCATGGGGCCGACTTTTAGCAAAGTATTTATTTTCGCGTGGGCGCGCAGCTTGACACCGTTCAAACATGCACCCCCACGACGAGCGCTGCCGTGATAATTCCGGCTGCGACCAAGAAGCACGCGCCCGAAAGGCGACTGCCCCGAAGCGCGAGTTCGGCGCCCGTGATTGCTGAGGCGACGAGCGGCGTTAGAAGTACGGCCAAAATTCCTATTCCGGCATGGTCGGGCCAGGCGGCGCAAACGACGAACGCAATAAGACCGGCGATGAATACCTGCCGCGTTAATCGGCCTAAGCCACCCATGCGCGATAGACGCTCCTAAATAGAAGTGCGGCATTTGCGAACATCAGAAGCGCAAATGCACGGCGAAGCCTTAGGCCGTCGACCTTGCCGCTCAGGCGCGCACCGATTTGCGCGCCGACAAGGATTCCTGCGGCGCAAGGCACGGCAAGACCGACGTCCATTTGGCCAGCTCGAAAATATAGAAGGGCGCTGGCCGCGGTTGTGAGACCGATGAGATAGGTGCTGGTTGCCGATGCCGCGCGCTGTGGCAAATGCATTAGCAGCGCGAGGACAGGAACGAAGATTATCCCTCCGCCGACCCCTAAAAGCGAGCTGATGATGCCCCCTGCCAAGCAGGCGATTATTGCGGCCATCCATCGCTTTTGAGGTTCCGTACCATCCGGTTTGGGCGCGGGCCGCTTGAACATTCGTATGGCGGAAAGAACGACCATGGCCGCGAAGAGGAAGCGAATGAGCGTTTCATCGAGCCGCTTGCCGATCAACGCGCCGGTAATTGCCCCAACCGCCGTCGGAAGCTGGAGATAACCGGCTTCGACGATGTTGGTTTGCCCTTCGCGAAGATAGACCACGCTCGCGGCGAGACTAGTGACGCAAACCGCGGCGAGACTGGCGGAGCGGGCGTGTATCGCGTCGATTCCGAATGCCGAAATGAGCAGCGGAACCAGAACGATGCCGCCGCCGATGCCGAGCATTGCGGCGAAACCTCCGACGAAGACCGACATGATGCCGATGGCCCAGAGAGCCGCGGTCGAAAGCTCGTGGGATGGCATCCCGGCTATGCTACCGGAACTTTACAATCTGCTCATCGAACATGGCGCGAACTTCTGCGGCCTTCGCGTCGTATGCCGCCTTATCCGCCCAGGTGTTGCGCGGGTTTAGGATTTCGGCAGGCACATCCGGGCACGATTTCGGGACGGCGAATCCAAAAACGGGATCGTTTTCATATTCGACGACGTTAAGGGCGCCGCTGAGCAAGGCCTTCACCATCGAGCGGGTGTGCTCGATGCTCATGCGTTGGCCGACGCCGTAGGGACCGCCCGACCAGCCGGTGTTCACGAGCCATACCTTGGAGCCGTGACGCCGAATTTTTTCACGCAGAAGCTCGGCGTAAACTTTTGGCCGAAGCGGCAAGAACGGCGAGGCGAAACAGGTGCTAAACGTTGCTTCCGGCTCTTTAACACCCGCTTCCGTGCCGGCCACTTTCGCGGTGTAACCAAGAAGGAACTGGTCCATGGCCTGATCTTCGGTGAGGCGGCTTAGCGGCGGCAAAACGCCGAAGGCGTCCGCTG
The DNA here is from genome assembly GCA_035698285.1 of Fimbriimonadales bacterium. GTDB lineage: Bacteria > Armatimonadota > Fimbriimonadia > Fimbriimonadales > ATM1 > JACDEQ01. Next base: position 9,371 of record DASSBY010000124.1, read on the forward strand.
TTAAGAAGCAGATGTTAACTGGGTGTCCGCCAACGCTCGGGAGCACAGCGTTCTCAACAAGGTCGAGCGGATAGCTGCAACGCGTGTTCTCCGTGATGGAAGAGTCGTCGTAGTCGGGGGTGCGGTCCTCGCGAAGGATGACGTTTTCCAAGACCGAGCCGAACCTGATGGCATTCCAGATCTGCGGCTCGCTCCTTTGAGAGAGGCGAATGCATTTGGCATAGCAGCCACCTTCAATATTGAAGACGCCTTCGTCGGACCAGCCGTGTTCGTCGTCGCCGATGAGCCTGCGCTCGGGATCGGCGCTGAGCGTCGTCTTGCCCGTTCCGCTGAGGCCGAAAAAGAGCGCTGTATCGCCTGCCGCGCCGATATTTGCCGAACAGTGCATGCTCATGACGCCTTGCAATGGAAGGAGGTAGTTGAGGACGGAGAAGACACACTTTTTCATTTCGCCGGCGTATTGCGTGCCACCGATAAGGATTAGACGCTCCTCGAAATTGAGGAGGATAAACGCCTCGCTGCGCGTTCCGTCGACTGCCGGATCGGCAAGCATTTCGGCTACATCGACGACGGTCCATTCCGGAACGAACGAAGCAATCCCGGCCGATTCGGGGCGAATGAGCAGCGTTTTGATGAAGAGTGCGTGCCAGGGCTTTTGGCAAACGACGCGGACGTTGATCCTGTAGGCGGGATCGGCGCCGGCATAGGCGTCGACGACGTAGAGTTCCTTGTCTTTGATGAACTGGGCGACCCTTGCCTTGAGGGCGTCGAACTTTTCGTGGGAGAACTCTTGGTTGCTTTCCCACCAGATCTGGTCCTCGCTGGCCGGATCGCGTACGATGTGCTTGTCCTTGGGCGTTCGGCCCGTATATTTGCCGGTCCTCGTTACGAGAGCTCCTCTCGCCGCCAGAACGCCTTCGCCTACTCGAAGGGCGTGCTCCACAAGTTCTGCGGAAACGAGGTTATAGTGAACCGCCTTTGCGGTCTTCAAGTCGAAATGTGCCGTTGGTTGGGCCGTGGTTGCCAAGCGCTAGATCTCCTTTGATCTCATCCTATGCCCGCGTTGCCAAAGGGCAAAATGCGCGGGGTGATGCGTTCATTCTACCTCGTTTCCCCCGAGGACCGGCGGGGATAGGACGGCCGAAGGCAAAACCGGAACCTGGTACTTTCACTGTGATTAAATCACCCGATTGGATGAAGCCCCTGTGATAAATACCTTGTCACACTGATATATGCGCGGCGTATGGACCGCGGCAGTCGTAGGGCAATCTGCGGGCCCTACGACGAAGGGGATGCGGCGTGCAGCGCCGCGCTAAGCAATGCGGGACGGGAACATTTCATTCCTAATAAAGGACACCTGCTCGGGTTCAGACCGTGCACAGGGCCGCTTGAGGCGATATATTCGCGCGGCGGCGCGCACGCACGCAGCAGCCTTCGCAACCGATGCTCTCCTGTTGGAAGCGCTGACGGAAGTCGCCACGCAAGACGCCATGATTCATCTATCTGATTTCGACGTGGTCAAGGGAAATTTTGTCGTCTGGATCCGCTCGATTGTCGACGCGATGGCTTGGCGCTTGGTGCTGACGGAGCTGCCGTTGGCCCCAGTTCGCAAAGAGACGGCCGCAACACTTCCGTTCAGCATTACGCTCTTCAGCGCCGTCTCGGCTTTGGACGAATCGGAGAGGCAACTCATTCGCGCCAGCGTGTTCGGGGCGGCCCCTGTCCCTCCCGACGATGGCGCGCGGAAGGTGTCTCAAATCATGAATAAGATTAGGGAGCATGGCGCGATGCAGCGCTTTTTGACAAAACTTCCGTAACGTCCCGAACCGCCGGTGCGTCCCAGTCTATAAAAAAGGGAGGCACTTGCCAATGTTTGTGTATCCATTACTAACGGCTGCAGCGATGGCCGGTTCCGGCGCTGCCGCGAATCTTGAGCTAACGATCTACAATTCAAATTTCGGCTTGGTGAAAGAGGTCCGAAATCTCGACCTAAAGCAAGGGCGTCAGGAAGTGCGCGTCGAAGACGTCGCTTCTTATATCGATCCCACGAGCGTCAGTTTCAAGAGCTTGAACGCCGGCATGCCTATCGAAATTCTCGAACAGAATTACCAATACGACCTCATTTCGACGCAAACCATTCTTCTAAAATCGATCGGAAAAAGAATCCGATTAAGGCAACAGCTGGAAAACGGCGCGCAAACGGTTAGCGAGGGCGTGCTTCTGGCCGCTCCGGGGCAGATTGTTAATTCCAGTGGTGGCTCGCAATACGCCTACACCGGGCTCGTCCTAAAAACCGACGACGGGCGAATTATTTTGAGTCCGGAGGGGACTATCGAAGTTCTCGAACTTCCGGAGGGACTTATCAGCAAACCCACGCTCATGTGGGACCTGTTCAGCGATCGTGCCGGAAAGGCCAACGTGGAGCTTGCGTACTTGACCAACCAAATAACGTGGGATGCCGATTATGTACTGACCCTTTCGGACGATGACAAAAAGGCCGACTTGAACGGTTGGGTCACCATTAATAACCAAAGCGGCGCCACGTATAAAGATGCGACGCTGAAGCTCGTTGCGGGAGATGTCCGGCGCTTGCAGCCAATGGCCGGCGGGTTCGGCGGGGGAGGTTTTGCCCGCGGCGCGGCCGAAATGGATAAGGCCGGCTTCGGCGAAGAATCTCTATTCGAATACCACCTGTACACACTCGGACGCCCCGCAACCGTCCGCGATAAAGAGACGAAACAGATAGCTCTTCTCAGCGCCACGAACGTGGATGTAAAGAAGGACTTGGTTTTGGAGGGCCAGCGAAGCGTTTGGCGAAATTATGGAAAGGATTATCGGCCAGGAGAGGGCTATGCGACGGACCCGAAGATAAAAGTGAACGTGATGGTGGCCGTGCACAACAGCGACAAGAACGGTCTCGGAATGCCGCTACCTAAAGGAAAAATGCGTGTTTATAAACGAGATTCGTCGGGCCAGGTGCAAATGTTGGGCGAAGATGAAATCGATCATACGCCCCGCGAGGAATCCTTTAATCTCTATATCGGCGATTCGTTCGACGTAGTCGGCGAAAGGCGGCGCGTGAATTTTCGCATGATCAGTCCGAACTCGACGGAAGAGACGTTTGAGATAGAAGTTCGAAACCGCAAGAAGACAGCGGATGCCGTCCGAGTTGTCGAGCATGGCTGGAGGGAGTGGACGATCAGCAAGGAGAGCATGAAGAGTACCAAGACGGACTCGAATACATTCGAATACTACGTCCCGCTGAAGCCTGACGAGGAGAAGGTCATAACGTATACAATCGTAACACGATGGTGGTATTGAACTAAGTGGCGATCGGCGTTGGATTGGTTGGCTATGGTGCGCAGTTCTCTATGGGCAAGCACCATAGCCGAGAAATCGAGAATACCGAAGGGCTGGTGCTTGTCGGCGTTTACGACGTCGATCCCGTTAGGCGCGCAGCGGCCGCCGAGGAGCAGTCGACCAAGGTTTTCGATTCTTATGAAGACCTGCTCGCCGACAACGGCGTGGAAATGGTCGTCCTCGTTACGCCTCACGATACGCACGCGCCTCTCAGCATCGCAGCGAGCCGCGCAGGTAAGCACGTTATGACAGAAAAAGTAATGTGCCTAACCGCTGCGGAAGGGGGTGCCATGATTTCGGCCGCAAACGAGGCTGGAAAAATGTTGACGATTTACCAGAACCGCCGTTGGGACGGCGATTTCTTGACCGTCAATGGCGTTGTTAACTCGGGCGTTTTAGGACGCATTTTTCAAATCGAATCGAGCGTCAACGGCTGGTGGCTTCCGGAGGGATGGAGAGCGGTGAAAAACAGCGGAGGCGGCATGCTCTACGATTGGGGAGCGCATCTCGTCGACCAAGTGGTGCTTCTCGCAGCCCCCGCGCTGCCGAAAACTGTTTTCGCAGTCTCCCATGCTGGCGCGCATGCGATCGATATCGAAACGCAGACGACCGTTGCCATCGTCTTTGATAATGGGATGAGCGCCGAAATCGACGTTGGATGCATGAGCCATATCACTCGGCCGCGATGGCTCATTCGCGGAGAGATGGGCGCTTTATCGATGCCGGACTGGGAGCATGCGAAATTGACAACCGCGGCCGGGGAGGAAGAGTTGACGGTCGAAAAGCCACGCTGGGAGAACATTTACACCAACGTTAGCCGACATCTTAATCACGGCGAAAAACTGGAAGTGCTTCCTGTGCAAGGACGACTCGCGCTCTCTGTCATCGACGCGGCGTTCTTAAGCGCGGAAAGGGGCCAGAGCGTCGAGGTTAGCTAACTACGAATTGCTCGCTGCGGCCGGCGTTAAAGCTACGCGCGTTATTCTTCTGCGCGACATGTTCACGACCCTAAGGATTCCCAAAGGCGTTTCAATCGAATCCCCGATCTTTGGCACACGGTCGAGGCCCGTAAGGATAATTGTGGAGACGGCTTCCCGCTCAAGCGGGTTTTCGTCGAGACGCATATAATCGGCGAGTTCATCGGTGCGCACGTCACCGCGCATGATTATCCGGCCGTCGGGCGACGTGGATATCCGAGGCTGGGCATGCTCGACCTGATCGTCCAGTTCTCCAAAAATCTCTTCGACGATGTCTTCGAGCGTCAAAATTCCCGCTGTGCCACCGTGTTCGTCGCGCACAACCAGCATCTGCGCCTTTTCCTCTCGCATCATGTCGACCAGCCGTTCCAGAGATAAATTCGGCGGGACGAAAACAGCCGGCCGCATGACATCGCGCGCCGTTTTGCCCGATCCCGAAATTAGGCGTAAGGCATCTTGAAGGT
>DASSBY010000125.1:0-3804 GCA_035698285.1 Fimbriimonadales bacterium
TGCGAATTAGATACGAGCCGACAAGCATTGGCTTTTCGCTGGAATATGCAGGGGGATTTGTTTTTTCAGGAAGCGGCAATGCTCCGTTTATCTCTTGGTCGGAAGGCACGGTCGGCCCCGACGTTCCGTCTGCGCCGAGCACATGGGCGCTTCTCTCGTGGAGCGACCCGAAACCCCCAATTTTGTTGTGTTTTCCATCCGGAAATGCGAGCCTCGTTTCTGAAAAGAACCCTAGCGGTTTTCAAGTCCGCTGCACGGGCTATACGGGCAAGGTTTTCGTTCGCTTTCCTTTCGGATCAAAAAACATCGCGACGAGGACTGCGGCGGATTTCGGAGGAATAGTGGCTCCGATATCCCAAAATATGAGCTATCTTTCCGCGCCCGCGCCGCACCTTATCGGGGTTGCCTATGAAAAGGAGAGCGACGGAATAACGGCGATTTGGAAATTCGATCGCCCCGGCGCCTTAATTCCGCTGCCGGTTATCGGAGGCGTTCGGCTTGGATCGGTCCGAATAATAAATCCTACGCGTCCTGCTTTTTTGGGAGGCGACGATGCGATAAGAGCCTGTGCAGGCGACGAACTGAGGTTACGATTTACGATGGCGCGTCTCCGCCCCGGCGCTGCGGGAGTTGCGGGAGCGCCCGGCTCCGAAGAGCCGGGATCATTGGCAGATAGCGCCCTTGCGCTGTTATGCGGCAATGCGCCCCAGTTTGCGAGGCTGAAGGCGAGTTTGGCCGCGGCGATGAAGACGGTCGTCGAGCCGACCACGACGATTCCGCTCCCCCACGAAGACACCGGGGCGGGATCGGCATCCGCGGCCGAGCGCTTCCTCGCCGGCTCCGCCCTCGGCGTTCGACCTACGTGGGCAGACGGGCTTTTCGCAGGATTGGACTGGACCGACTGGCTTCCCGCCGGAGGCGACCATAAAGAGCGGGTCGAAGCGGCCGCCCTGCTCGCCTTGGCCGGTCCGCTTCTCGAGGATCCCGAGGAGCGCATTCTTGCGGCGATGGCAAATGCCGCGCTTGCAGACGAGCCCGATGCGCCCAGCTTTTCCGTGCGGCGATGGCTCTATCCGAACGCTGCCCTCGCCCGCTTGCCCAAACCGGGATGGCTCGCGGCGATGCAGTCCCCAATTCGCATTTTTACTCCTGGCGTGGCCGCTGCCCAAGATGCCAGCGGTCTTTGGCTGGTCGGCACCGCCGAGACGATAGAAGCCTTTGATCTGACGGTTAAGATGGACGCGCCTTTCGAGATCGGCGCCACCGAGAATTTGGACCAAGTAATTGCGATAGCGGATGCGCCGGCGACGGTGATGCAGGTTCGCCCACGCGCGGCTGGGCCGTGGCGGATTAAGATTGTGAGGCTTTCTCCGGGGGCGGCGCTCCCCAAGGCGGCCCCAAGTCCGCGTTATAGTGCAGACCGACGTTGACCTTGCGCGCTAAGGCGGCGTCGACGATTTGACGGGCGCATTCCAATAGGTTCGCGGCCTCGGCTCCGGCGACGTAGAAATCATTTGCCGCATCCGCCTCTTTGGAAAGCTCGGCGACCTCGTCTCGGGCAGCTTCGAGCCCCTTGGTGCGGCGCACGATCCCGACGTCGTCCCACATGGCGCGCTTCAACCGCCGTACCACTCCGTCGACCGCGGTCCGGTTAACAATCGGAACCGGGCGCGGATCCTCTTCGGCGCCGGGAGAATCGGCCAGTCCGACTGCATGCTCCGCGGCAGACCAGCCGAAAACGACCGCTTCGAGAAGGCTGTTGCTCGCGAGGCGGTTGGCGCCATGAACGCCCGTGCAGCTGACTTCGCCGGCAGCGTAGAGGCCCGGCACCGAAGTTAGTCCGTCGAGGCCGGTTCTTACCCCGCCGCACTGGTAATGCGCCGCCGGAACTACGGGGATTGGGTCGCGAGTTACGTCTATGCCGAGACCCAGAAGAGTTTCGGAAATAAACGGGAAGCGCAGGCGAATCTCCTCCTCGGGAATGTGGGTCATGTCGAGATGCACGAATGGGATGCCCTCCTTCACTGTCTCCGAATGGATCGCGCGGGCGACGATGTCGCGCGGGGCAAGCTCTCCGCGGGCGTCGTAGTCGAACATAAAGCGTCGGCCGTGGACGGTTCGCAAGATTCCGCCTTCGCCGCGGACGGCTTCGGATATAAGAAATCCCCGGCGCTCGCGGTGGTAGAGGGTCGTTGGGTGGAATTGGATGAACTCCATATTCTCGATTTTCGCTCCGGCAGCCGCGGCGAGACCGATGCCGTCGCCCGTGGCGACGGGTGGGTTTGTGGTAAAGCGGTAAACCTGGCAGCAGCTGCCCGTTGCCAGGCATGTGGCTCGGGCGGAAATTCGGAAGGGCTCTCGGTCGCGCTGATGAACAACCGCGCCGACGCAACGGCCGTCCACGATATCCAGAGATTCGCAAAAAGCGTAGTCGAAGACGCGGATATTGTCGGTTTTGACGGCCCTCGAGGTGAGGGCACGCTCGATCTCCCAGCCGGTTTGGTCGGCATGGCGAACGATGCGATTGCGGCTATGCCCGCCTTCACGGCCGAGGCTAAGCGCATGCGCGGCGTCGATATCGAACTGAGCGCCGATTTCGATGAGCCAATCCAAGCGATCTTCGGCGTGCCGAACGAGGAATTCGACCGCTTCCACGTCGCAAAGGCCTGCGCCGGCCGTCAGGGTGTCCTCGACGTGCAGAAAGAGCGAGTCGTCTTCGCCGACCGCGGCGGCGATACCGCCTTGGGCCCAGCTCGTATTGCTGTCGCTGAGGGCTGATTTTGTTACGACATAGACCTTTCCATGCTCGGCGCAGCGCAATGCGAACGTCAGCCCCGCGATGCCGCTGCCGATGACCAGAAAATCGCAGTCGAGAGTCTCCATCAATCCTCCGTGAAATGCGCCAGGACGGCGAATTCCTGCATAAAAGAGACGTCGCGCACGAGGCAGCCGGGCGGCGCTTGGATGTGGGCCGGCGTGAAGTTGAGGAACCGCCGAATGCCGCCGGCAAAAGCTGCTTCGGCCGCCTTTTGGGCAACGGACGAAGGAACCGTAAGAATCGCCATCCTTGCTTTCAGTTTGGGAAGCAACGACGGCATTTTTGCGGCATCTTGGACTTCGTGCCCGCCGGCTTTCGCGCCGAACTTTCGCTTGTCGCTATCGAAGATGCCGACAACTTGGAAGCCGAATTCGGCCAGAGCTTGGTACGAGGCCAAAGCCTGCCCAAGGCGCCCGGCGCCGATCACGACGACGCGCTGGGGCCGGTCGAGGTTGAGAATCTTCTGGACGTGTGCGCGCAAAAGGCCGACATCGTAGCCGACGCCCGGCTTGCCCATCTCGCCGAAATGACTAAGGTCCTTGCGAACCTGGGCCGCGGAGATGCCGGTTTCCGCCTCGATCTTGGCGCTGCTAATGTACTTTTGGCCGGAGTTTTGGGCTTCGTCGAGGATTCGGAAATACGTTGCGAGGCGCGCGAGCGTGGGAATCGGGGCCTTGGAACTGCCATGCATCGCGAGGTTCGATTCTACCTTGGCTGGGGTAGAATTTGGCCTCCCCCGGGCGGTTAGCTCAGTTGGCAGAGCACTACAATGACACTGTAGGGGTCACTGGTTCAAGTCCAGTACCGCCCACCACCGTTTTGCTCGATTAGACCGTTTGTGGCGGTCTTTTTTGGTTTTGGCCAAGTTTCTCGAAATTTTCGTGGACTGCAGTTGGAATGTGTGATATACTAAACCATATGGTTCAGCATGTCCAAGGTTTCGATACCACGTTCGGCGCGATTGCGGATGCTACGCGGCGAGGGGT
>DASSBY010000126.1:0-3029 GCA_035698285.1 Fimbriimonadales bacterium
GACTCAGGCTCCGGCGCCGATGACGTACGCCGACCTCGGCGTAGAGCCTGATTGGGACAAAACCATCAGCGCGATAAAGTTTGATTCATACAAAAATAAACTTCTCGGACAGGAACTGGCTGGCGCTCCTATCCATATAGCGTGGAAGTTTTCTCCGAAAAGCTTTACTGATCTGGCTCGCTTCATCGAAGATCATGCCCGCGAGCCGCATCCCGCGAGCGTGCGCATGGAAGCGGGTGTCATAAAGCGCGATTATGAGGGCACGTCTTTCAAGCTAGATGAAGCAGAGGTGGGGCGGGCGGCTATTGACGCGATTCTTCAGGGGAAGCAAACTTTCGAGCTGCCGCTCGACCAGGCGCCGCCAAAGATTTCGCGGGCCGACATCGACTCTATTCGCGACGTCGTCAGCCAATTTACGACCAAATTTAACGCGGGTAACAGGAACCGGAGCAGCAACATCCGTCTTGCCGCCTCGATTATCGACGGAACTGTCGTTATGCCCGGCGAAACCTTTAGTTATAACGAAACTGTCGGGCGCCGGACTGCCGAGAAGGGATTCAAAATGGCCGGCGTCTACAAGAACGGCAAGCACGACGTCGATTTTGGCGGCGGCATATGCCAGGTTAGCACTACCCTTTTCAACGCGGCTGCCCTCGCCGACCTGAAGATCGTCGCTCGCAGCAACCACTCCATGCCGGTTCCCTACGTTCCGCTCGGGCGCGACGCAACGGTAGATTACGGAAGTCTGGACCTCAAATTCCAAAACTCTATGTCGACGCCGATCGCCATAACAAGCGCGGTTTCAGGGGGCACCATTACTTTCAAAATTCTTGGCACCAAGCTTCCTTCGGGCATGAAGGTCACTATGGAGACTTCGGATCACCGTAGCTGGGGCAATAAGGTGCAATACGTCACCGACCCAAACCTCGCTCCCGGCAGGACGAAGGTGGTGGAAAGAGGCAGCGCCGGGCGCGCCTGCGTCACCTGGCGCGTTGTGGAATTGAATGGCAACGTGACGCGCGAAAAGCTTGCGGAGAGCAATTATCGGGCCACGCCGAGAATCATCGCTCGCGGCCCAGTAAGGAAAGCTCCGCCTTCGACGCCTCCACTAGCCGCACCGCCATCGGCCTCGCCGCCGGTCGCTGAGCCACCTTCGCCACCGCCATCCGAATTGTAAGAATCGCTGATTAAGCACTCACTGAACTTTGGCTCCAGGAGCGAGTCTACAAAAGAACCTTGCAACAGGAGAGTTTTACCAAATGAGAAAAATTTTTTCGCTGATCGCTTGCCTGAGCATTTCAGGAGCCGCCTTTGCCATTACGAATGCTGCCTACGGGCACGGATTCGTCCAAGTGGACGACCACGTGCGTGCGATATTCGATTTCGACGTTCTATCCAGCGGAGACCGTACCGCAGGGTACTTCCGAATGAGGTTGGCAACGGGGGAGGAAACGCTGCATGTTGTGGGCTTGCCTGCTGTTCAACGGGCCAGTTTTCTGCGAAATGGGGCGGAATTCGCAGGTCCCGGCATTCTCGATGGCCATCGAGTAGGCGTTCGCGTACGCGTTTTTGACGGGCACGGTACCGACCATCTAGACAATTTTGAGATAACGTGCGTCGGCCCGGACGGTCACGTCGCGCTGCATCTCGGAGGAGAATTAGCCGGAGGAGACATCGTCGTTCGACATGTAAGGTAATCCCAACCCTTCGGCTATTTTGTCAATTCCGCGATCTTTTCGCGGAATTTTTCTTTAACTATTTTCCGCCGAACTTTAAGCGAAGGAGTCAACTCACCCGTTTCCTGCGTCCATGGCACAGACAAGATTCTATAGCCTTTAACCTTCTCGAAGTCTGCAAGCGTTGAGTTTGCGGTTTCAATCTCTTTCTTAAGGAGTTGCGCGACTTCGGGATGGCCAAGCATCTCCGCATTGTGAGATTCGCCTATTCCCTTCGATTGGCAAAAGCGCTTGAGGATGTCGAAAGCGGGCACGATGAGCGCGGCGATATGGTCCATATCGTCGCCGATCACCATCGCTTCATCGACATATCGCGAAGACTTTAGCTTGTTTTCGATCATCGCCGGGGCGACGTTCTTGCCATTCGACATCACGATGATGTCTTTCTTCCGATCCGTAATCCAAAGGCGATTCCCCTTTGCGTGCCCGATGTCGCCCGTATGAAACCAGCCAGCGCCGTCGATTGCCTCCTTTGTTTCCGCCGGTTTGCCGTGGTAGCCACTCATCCGCGTCGGTCCGCGCATCAGGATTTCGCCGTCGTCGGCAATCTTCACCTCGATGCCGTGGAGAATTTCGCCTACGGAGTCCGCATGATTCCGGTCTGGATGATTAAGAGAAATTACGGGCGCCGTCTCAGTGAGCCCGTATCCTTGAATAATCTTCAAACCGAACGCCGCGTAAAACTCGGCCAGGTCCAAGGGCAGCGCTGCGCCGCCGCTAACAAAAAATCGGATTCGCCCACCAAACCGAGCACGGACTTTTTCGCCGACGACTTCGTCTAAAAATCGCCCCAAAATTCCCGAGTACTTTAGGTTGTTGCGCAGCCTCTTCGGACCTCGCTTCACGGCGGCGTTAAAAAGAATCCGCTTGACGGCTGGCGCTGATTCCGCTCCCGAAACAATTTTAGTTCGGACGCCCTCCAAGAACCGAGGCACGATCGTCATGATCGTGGGTCTCGCTAAAACGATGTCATTGGCGAGCGTTTTTAACGATTCTGCGTAAGCGATATCCGCGCCGCACGAAATAGGGAAATAATGCCCGCCCATCCGCTCATACACATGCGATAACGGCAAAAAGCTTAGAAAGCGGTCGGTAGAGTCTACCGGAAGGTTCGCCCTAATGGTCTTGCATTGGAAAACGAACGCTTCGTGCGAAAGCATGGCGCCCTTCGGCTCGCCGGTAGTGCCGCTCGTGTAAATAATCGCCGCCAGGTCACCGGGTTTGCGCTCGGCACAGGAATCCCTCCACATGCCTTCCGAATAATGCGCCGAAGCATCCTCGCAAACGGCTTCC
>DASSBY010000127.1:0-4187 GCA_035698285.1 Fimbriimonadales bacterium
GCCTCGGCTGGGCGAGATAACAACGTAAAGATTTGGGATGCCAACAGCGGCGCTTTGATACGTACGCTCTCAGGTCACACCGAGCCCGTTAATGCCGTCAGGTACTCGCCCGATGGCACGCGCCTCGCTTCAGGAAGTTCGGACGGCAGAATGATCTTGTGGGATCCAGCGACCGGCGCGGTAATAAAAAACGTTGCCACTGGCCAGGCGATAACGAGTCTCGCCTATTCGAGGGATGGCACTCTCATAGCCTTGGGAGTTGAGTGGTATGGCGCCAACGTCCATATTTACCGGGCAAGCGACGGCGCGCCCGTGCGAACCATCGATGCCGACGAGCGAGGATTCATCCACCAGGTCCAATTCTCGCCGGACTCCAGTTTGCTGCTAACGACAAGCGGCTACACCCACGAAGTCCGAATTTGGCGACTCTCAGATGGGGCTCTCCTCGCAGCGTACGACACCGAAACCGGTTGGGGACCCGCGCCGCTGCTCCCGGCGCGCTTCCATCCCGACGGCAAGCGATTCTTCATCGGCCGATCGGACGGACCGATCGTAATGGCATTCAATCCCGTTCGTATGCTCACGAGCTCGCCGGGATCCTTTTCGGTTTTGCGTGGCTCCGTCTCTTCGGGCGGCCTCGGCAGCCTGCTGGCCGCGGACGATGAGCGCCTGGTAGTGGGAAATGGACCTGCTCCAAGCGTCGGAAGTCCCGGCGTGATCGTCGAATTCACAGCCATATCGGCTGTTCCTAATCCGAGCCAGCTCCAAGTCAAGCTGGAAAGCCAGGTCTCCATCGCGTTCCTAGAGCAGAACATCGAACTGTTCGATTTCGTGTCAGCTTCGTTCGTCTCCGTCGACATTCGGCCCGGCATGCTGGACGATTCCGTCGCCACAGGTTATGTTTTGACGCCTTCGAGGTTTGTGCAGCCCGGGACGAACAAGATTCGCGCACGCCTATCGGTCCGCCAAAAAGGCCGGTCTTTCGCTTTGGGATACAAAACCGGTATCGACTTGGTGAGGTTCAACATCGCCCCATAATTTCGTCCTTGAAACGGAAATCGTTGCGCCTCGTCAGCCTTCATTCGGCGTCCTAAAGAGAAGAATGGACAGGACTAGACCTCGCCTCCCTCTCGTGGCCATTATGGCCGCCGCACTCCCTCTGTTTGCGGTCGCCCCCGCGTCCGGCCAATTGTATTTCGCGGACATTTTTAACCCCGAATTTTCCAGTGGAGAGATCAGCCGGGTCAATGTGAACGGGACCGGGCTCCAACAACTCGTGGACACCGGCGGCGGCATCCGTGGCCTCGACCTCGACCTCCCGGGCGGCAAGATGTATTGGGCGGACGTCGACGACTCCGTAATTAGGCGCGCGAACTTGGATGGAAGCGGGCAGGAGGACCTGATCGATCTCGTTGGCGGCAAGGAAGGTCCCTTTCCTTCCGCGCTCGCGGTCGACAGCGCGACGGACAAAATTTATTGGGGAGATCAAACGCTTGGAACGATGAACCGCGCGAATCTCGACGGCTCGGGTCAGGAAGTTCTTTTCTCCACGCCGTTCCATCGCGGCCTCGCTATCGATCACGAGAACGGAAAGATGTATTGGAGCACGTCCATCTCCCAGTTTAAAGGCGAAATCTGGCGATCCAACCTTGACGGTACGGACCAAGAATTAGTTGTTTCGAGCAAAGACAGCCGCTTTAAACCCAACAAGATCGCACTGGACATCGCGGGCGGCAAAATCTATTGGACAGATTACGTCGTCGACATCGTGCGACGGTCGAACCTGGACGGCAGCGGCATCCAGACGCTATACACGCCGCCTTTTAATCGCAACCCGGAAGGAATTACCCTCGATCTTCAGGCAGGCATGGTCTACTGGGGACAGGACATCGAAATCGAAGGGCACACGGGCAAAATAATGGCAATGGGTCTCGACGGCTCCAACCCCCACAATATCATCACCGGATTTGGCCATGTAAATGAAATCGTTTACGCTCCCGTGCCAGAGCCTGCGACTCTCCTGATCTTGAGCGCTGGCCTATTTACTCTAATTCGCGCGCGCCGCGCGAAATAATTGTCCCTTAAGGTATCATCCCGCCTTCACCGGGAGTTAGTTCCATGATTATTAGACACTTGTAGGTTCGCTGTTCGGCCCCTCCGGCCATCTCAGCGAAGCTGCGCGTCCCGGTTCACCCCACCTCGCATTGGCGATTTTTCGTCGCCGACGCCACCCTATTTCCAAGCCGGCGGTATGCCAATCGGCAGACCCTCGGCGCGACTTCTCGCCACGTCTCGTGGCCTAAACGACAAACCGGCAAGGAGGCTGGCGATGTCACCTAACCGCACCTCGGTCCTCAAATACCGAGGCTTCAAAAACCTAATCTATGGGCAGCTCATATCCCAATTCGGAGATACGCTGCATTTCCTCGTCTTCCTATGGTGGGCGGGGCGCATCGGCGGCGCTGCGGCGGCGGGGCTCGTTGGCGCGTGCTCCATCGGCGCGTCCGTCGTCCTTTCCCTATACACCGGCACCGTAGCCGACCGCTACGACCGCAAGCGCATCTTGTTCCTCAGCGATCTGGCCTGCGGAGCAGTCAGCCTCGGCATGGTAGCCATGGCGGCGTTCGTAGCAAAGCCGGAGATCTGGATGCTCTGCGCTTTCGCGGTCCTGCTGAAATTCGGTTACGCATTCCAGATGCCGGCCCGTGGCGCAGCCGTGCCCCGCCTCGTTCCGGAAGACCGCCTGCTCGAGGCCAACTCCCTAAACATGTCGCTGCAAACGATGATGCCCGTCATCGGCAACGCATTAGGAGCTTTTGTGCTCGGCGCAATCTTCAGCCTAAATGAAACCCTCGCTTACGAGTTCACCTTTTCGGTCAACGCGGCGACGTTCTTCATTTCGGCCATGTTCATGTCGAAGCTGCCGGCGATTCCCCCTGAGCGAGACGCCGCCGCGAAGCATCCGTTTGCTGAAGCCAAAGACGGCCTCAAATTCGTGTTCGGCCACCCTATCATCAGGACGGCGACACTCGTCTTCACCGGCTTTTCGTTCTTTTGCGGACCCACGATCGTGGCGTTCGTCCAAAGCGCGCAAACCACCTTTGCAAGCGGCTTCACGATCTTCGGAATGACGCTCAAAGGCGCCCCGCTTCTGGCCCTCATGGAAATGGGATTCTTTGCCGGCTTCGTGTCGGGATCAGCCTGCGTCTATCGTCGGCCGATCACGCGCGCCGGCGTCGCGTTTGCTATCGCGCTGCCGATCTCGGGCGTCCTCGTCGCGGCACTGGGCTTCGTGTCGAATGTTCCGGCCTTCTGGGTGTTGAACTTTCTGTGCGGAGTCGCGATGCCCTTCGGCGTAATCCCGCTCGAGACGCTTCTTCAGCAGGAAACGCCGGATATGTTCCGCGGACGCATGAACGCGACTGTCGGAACCCTCAGCGCTGCCAGCGCGCCTCTCGCGATGGCGCTCGCAGGCGGAGCGATCGTGGCGATCGGGCTCGACTGGATGTACGCCGTAATGGGCCTCGGCCTTGCGGTCGCTAGCGTGGCTGGCGCACTCTCGCCCGCCTTCCGCCGATCCAAGGTAGTCGTCGCGACGACGGAGTCGGTCGCCGAATCCCAACCCGAAGAGCCCGCGCCAGCGATGGCGTAGGCTCCGAGGGCCGCATGGAGGCGCATAACGAAGCGCGACCCGGACCTGCCCAAAATCGAAGCCTGAACGGGAACCGCCCCCACGGGCCCGCCGTATTCGCAATGCTCGTTCTCAAGGACGGCCTCTTCATCCTCCCTTAGCTCGAGGGTTTAGATCCGGACAGGCTCGGAGTCCGAGCCTGATGACACTAGCCGGTTTGCGAGATCATCGTCGCCGGCGCTTGAGCAAGGCCGTTAGGCCGAGGCCGCCCAGCATCGCGAAAAGCGTGGCCGGCTCCGGGATTTCATTGTTTCCGAAGCCCATCGAGAAGTCCCAGGTGTCGTCTCCCAGCCAGTCGGTCGTCGGGTCGAAGTCGGCGCCGAAAGTCTTGCTGTCGTAAAACGTATTGCCGTCGCCGAGCGGTTCGCCGATTCCGAATTCCCCGGAGGTCGTCGGCAGGTAGTAATTGCCCGTCCCGTCGCCGACCGGCGTGACGCTGAGCCAGTAGTCGCCATTCGGAAGGGTGAACCTAGGGACATCTCCGTAAATCTTCCAG
>DASSBY010000128.1:0-5742 GCA_035698285.1 Fimbriimonadales bacterium
CACAGATGCCGATATACTAGTAAAGATACCAGTTCTCTTTTTTTGTTTTATGTCGCTTTTTGCTTGACTTTTCATGCAAATGCCGCTACACTCCCACATGTGAGAGGTCGCAGCGATGATGACCGAGCCTTGGTTCCGCGAGCCTGCGCCCGTAGGGAGCCGAACAGGGTTGCGGGTTGGGCCAGCGGGAGCAAAGGGTTTACTCTGGCCGAAGTTATCATCGTGATTGCGATTCTTGGCACGCTCGGAGCGATCGCCTATCCAATCTATCGGCGCTCGGTTAATAAGAGCAAAGAAGTTGCCTGCATCGAACAGATGAAGCAATTGCAGGAAGCAATCCAGCTTTATCGGTCCGATTTTGATGGACAAGGGAAATACGGCAAGGCAGAGGAGATGGGCATGCCAAATACCCTTGCGGGCCTCTATGTAGCTGGATATGTGAAACTGCCGCTGCTTCAATGTAACGCTGGCCCAAAGATGGCTTTTGGATCGATGTTCGCATGGTCTGCGGATGACTATGGCTTGCCATCGTGGGAAGTTTACTCCGGCGAAGCGCGAGAAAACTCAATTATCCTCGTCGACGGAAACCACGGCAACGAGGGAAAGCCAATTTACTCAAAAAGAATAACTTACCACGCGCTAGGTGTTTACCTCGATGGCCATGCTGTCACAAAGACAAAGAAAGGAATTTTCGCAGGAAGACTATTTTGGAACTAGACAACAAGGGAGAACTAGAATGAATACATTTAAATGCGTGCTTGCCATTTTGGTGGTAACGTGCCTCCATACGGCCTGCTTCGCGCCGCCCTGTTCTTGGGTTTACCCTGAGGGTAGATTCGCAAATGGTTGTGTGTATGACGGGACTTGTGTGGACGGTTTCGGTTGTGATCCACTGACTTGGACGGACTACAACGTCTGCTACACGAACGGCAGCGGATGCTGTCTTTGTACCGGCACGATATGGAAGTGCCAGTGTTTGTTCGGAATTGGAACGTACTATCAACTTTACCGATACCAGTACTCCGATTCAGCTTGCGACCAATCGACCCCGATCCAGCATTGCGAGGCAATAAATCCGTGAGATTCGCTAGATCGAGAAAGCCTGTCGCAATTGCTGGAGGCGTCATTGTTTTGGCCCTAGGAATTGCCTTGATCGTTTGGCTCAAATGGCCCGACAACCTCGCGACCGTCGCGGACCGAACTCTCACGGCCGTTCAATCGGGAGACGCAAAGTTCATTCTGGCGCACACGTTCCAAGAAGAAAAAGATGCCGCGCATTGGACCGAGCAGGATATCGCCAACATGTGGCAAATTTCCGTTTTGCCGCGCCTATCCAAATACCACGAGTCCGAAAATCGGCGCGTCACGGTCAATGCCAACCATTCGCAAGCTGTAGGATGGGTGATTCTGATGGATGGCGAGGGCCACAAGTGGGAACTGGATACAACGGCGGACGTAACGGAGACGGTGGGCGGTTTTTCGCCAACCCATTTCCTCGCTTCGGCCTGGATCCAGGAATACGTCGTCGAGAAGGGCAAACACGTGACGCCCGAGACTGCGATCCAAGCTCGTATCGAGGGGCTACAGCATGACCGAGCGAAACTCGAGGCGGCCGGAATCATGGGCCTGCCGGCGCACGACGCTTCCGGACGGTTTTACACCTGGGACGAAGCGCTCGCCAGTTGGCGCGCAAGGCTCGAAAAGCTGGCGAGTGGCGAAGAGCAAATCGTGCAGCAGAAGTCTACAAGCTGAGAAGCTTCGATGCCGTTTCCATATCCTTGTCGCCACGCCCGCTTAAGTTGACAAGGGCGACCGAGGCTTCAGGAAGTTCGAGCTTTCGCAGAAGCGCAAACGCATGCGCCGACTCGAATGCCGGGATGATGCCTTCCATCCGCGAAAGCCAGACGAACCCGTCGAGCGCCTCCTTATCCGAAATCGCATAATATTCAGCCCTGCCCGAGTCGCGCAGCGAACTATGTTCCGGCCCGACTCCGGGATAATCAAGCCCTGCAGAAATCGAATGCGTCGGCATGATTTGTCCATCTTCGTCCTGCAAAACATAGCTAAAACTGCCGTGAAGTACGCCAGGACGACCAGCCGAAAGGGACGCCGCGTGCTTGCCGGATTCAACACCTTCTCCCGCGGCCTCCGCCCCGATTAGGCGCACAGACGAATCGGGAATAAAGTGATGGAAGAAGCCGATCGCGTTCGATCCGCCACCGACGCAGGCTATGCAGGCGTCCGGCAGCCGCCCGGCGGCGGTCAGGATTTGTGGCCGCGCCTCCTCGCTGATCACGCTTTGGAGCCATTGGACCATAGCGGGATAAGGATGCGGCCCCACGCAGGAGCCGACGATGTAATGCGTGGATCGAACGTTCGCGACCCAGTCGCGCATGGCTTCGTTCGTAGCGTCTTTCAGCGTCTTCGTGCCGCTCGAAACCGGTATGACGGTGGCGCCGAGGAGCCTCATGCGGAAAACGTTCAGCTCTTGTCGTGCCACGTCCTCCTCGCCCATGTAGACCACGCATTCGAGGCCAAAGAGCGCGCAAACGGTCGCGGTGGCAACTCCATGCTGCCCAGCGCCGGTCTCGGCGATGATTCTCTCTTTGCCCATGCGCCGCGCGAGCAGGGCTTGGCCGAGGGCGTTGTTGAGCTTATGCGAGCCCGTATGGCAGAGGTCTTCGCGTTTGATGTAGACGTCGATGCCGAGTTCCTTGCCGATCCTTGGCGCTCTCGTGATCGGGGTTGGCCTGCCGATAGTGGTTCGGCGGTGTTCTTCGAGTTCTGCCAGGAAAATAGGGTCGGATTCCGCCTCCGCCAGGCAGGTGGCGAGCTCATCGAGCGCAGGAACGAGCGTTTCGGGCACATAGCGGCCACCGTACTCGCCGAAACGCGCGGGGAACTGCATCGGCAAGATTATGGAGGATTCGATGAAAAAGCCCCTCGCTCTGGGAGTCGTCCTTGACCAAACGAGTGTTAAAAAGCAAAAATAGAGGATGTTCGCGCGTCTCCCTATTATCGGGCGCCGAACCAAGGAGCCAGTTTTTTGAAAATGTTAATCCCAACGGCAATCAGGAGGGTGTTGTTTAGCCTCGCCGCGGCTTCGGCAGTTTGCGCCGCGAGCGCGGGCACCCTTATCGTTCAGTCGCCTAACGACGGAGACTTCGTCGGACAGAACACGATTATCACCTTCCGCATCACCGGCGGCGTCAATCAAGTTACGGTTAGGGCAGTCATTACGGCCGATGAAGGCGGCGCCAGCACCACGCTTCAGACTCAGGTCAACCCAGACGAAAACGGCAATGCCAATGGGACTCTCAATTGGAATCCCAGCGAATCGTTCCCGGAAGGCGGCTACACGATCGTCGTCACGGCCACGGAGGCGGGCAACAAGTACAACGAGGTGACGATTCACGTTATTCTCGACCGGCTTGCGCCCCGCCTGTTTGAATACAGCCCGCTGAACAACAGTTTCATCAATGGTCCGATCAACATAACCGCCCGAATCGATGAGCCGCCCAAGAACATTCTCGAGTGGCGAGTTACCGTGAACGACGCGGACCTTCCCAACAATACGGGGCAGAGCCAAGACGTCTCGGTCCTTTGGGATCCCGCCAACATCGAACAGGACGGCGTTCAAACGGTAAAGATCAAAGTCAAGGACCGCGCCCAGAACGAATCAACTCAGGAAATAACGGTCACGGTGGACAGGGCCGCTCCAGTTCTCGACGCAGTCTATCCGCGAAACAACCAAGCGATCCGCCCGGGCTCGATCGTCACTTTCCTAGTCCTCGTTCACGACATCACCAGCGACTCCGTCGACCCGGTTGCGGTGATCCTCGAGATTCGCGATTTGAACGATAACGTGTTGAGACGCGTCTCGCGCTTGCGGTACGATGACGTGGACGAAACGACCGCGAGGTGGGTTGGAAGGTGGAGGGCGAATTTGCCTCCCGGCAACGATCACTTCAAACTGACGATTCGCGCAGTCGATAGGGCTGGAAATGTCGCTGCTCCGCAGGAGGTACCCCTGCACTTCGGATTCTGATACCAAACTCTAACAACAGGATGAAAAAACACATGAACGCAAGGACGCGATGGATCATCGCTACATTCACGACCTGCTGCGCAATTACGGCTTCGGCCGACATCCCGGATATGCTCAGCTCCTTCGAGATGGGGGGCCGCGGTCTGGGAATGGGGGGCGCGATCTATTCGAACGCTTCGGACACCAGCGCGAGCTATTGGAACCCGGCCGGCCTTGGCCATATCGACCAGAGCCAAGCCGAGGTCGACTTTAGGAACCGGCCCAGCAACAACACGACGTTGACGGGCAACTTCACGAACCCAGAGGAAAGCACGTCCGGCCAGTTCGGGCGAAATCAATTCTCCTTCGTGGGAGTCGCGGTTCCTCTTGGCCACGGAACGCTCGGGCTTAGCTACGCACTTGGCGGATACGCACGAGAGTTGCGCCGAGGAACCGGCCTCATCGTGGACGAGTCGAAGGGCATCACGGCCGATGTAGATACCCGCGACGCCGTCAGCGATGAATTTATTACGCTCGCCTACGGAATGAAGCGAGGCGCAAATATGACCATGGGCGCCGGAATCGTGTTCGCACGAGAAACGATCATGAACGCTACGCAAATCCAACTCTTCCAAAACGGCGATCCGATTCCGAGCCCCGATCCGACGGACGACAATGAGTCCGCCAACGGAGTCGGCGGCATCGTCGGCGTCCAATTCCAGCCTGGTGGCAACGCAAACACCTCCTTTGGAATTAGCCTTCGCTCGCCGATCAAGCTTAGCGGCTTCGACATTTTCGATTCGTATTCCGACACGATCCCCGCGCGGCTCCAGGCCGGAATGATCTTCCGGAAGGATGGACTTCGCGGCGGACGCGACTACCTAATCGGCGGCATCGACGCAGCCTATTACTTCAAAGCCAACGAAGGTAAAGCGCTCGAGCGGATTGGCCACGTCAGCGGCGGAATCGGCTTCGAATACAACCTCGCTCAGACGTGGGGATTCGTCCCGATTCGGCTCGGCGTCCGATCGACACAGCGCGGGGGCAGTGGATTTACGCAGCGCAACGTTATCACGTTCGGACTCGGCTATCGTCCGTCCGCCGGACGCTTTTGGGTAGATCTCGCCGGAACCGCCGGATCGGGATCGGCGAGGCCCGATTTTGCAATTTCCATTGGAACGCTCCTTGGAAGGAAGTAACCTTATGAACCGCATTCGCATTTCGATAATCGCATTCGTGCTCGCTCTATGCGCTGTCGCTTCGGCCCAGGAATGGGTGAGACCCTACGAGTCCGCCCTTAGGCTGGCCAAGAGCGGCGTTTGGGACGAAGCGAGGATCCAGTTCTTGGAGGCGATCAAGATTCGCCCTGAAGACACGGACAAGGCCAGCCAGACGGGAGGCTCCGTCGCCGACCGCAGACCGTGGCGCGGCGGATCTCCGTATTCGCCCAACTTCGGCGCCGCATACGCCTCATTCAAGCTCGCTGCGAATACCGCGGACAAAGACAAGCGCACCGCTTACCTGACCGACGCTATCAAGGGCTTCCAAGCCTTAATCGCGAAGCGCCAGGCAAGCATGGAGACGATGCTCTTCCTCGCTGCAGCTCTGGCGGCGAACAATCAGCTCAAGGATGCATCCGCTCTACAGGAGCAAATAAAAACGATGGACGCATCCAAGGCGTTCAAGGTCGATCGAGATATTATCGAACCTTCTGA
>DASSBY010000129.1:0-4560 GCA_035698285.1 Fimbriimonadales bacterium
GCAAGTAGCCGGCTCGGTGGATGTCCTCGAGGCTTTCGGCGACCTGCACGATAATACGAAGCGCCCGTGGGTAGGGAAGCGCCCCATTCGCTGCCAGGACCCGGTCGAGAGAGACTGCATCTGCGAGATATTCCATCACGGAATAAACCGTTCCGCCGAATTGGAAAGCGTCATAGATTTGAACCACGCCCGGCAGTCGAAGTCTCGCAAGCAGCTTCGCTTCCCGCAAAAACTGGTGCACGAGGCGGTGTCTCGATGCGTTCGCGGCGTCTGGCAGTTCCAAATGGCCGTTCAAACGGGTAGACCCCTGGGGCGCCAACTCTTTCAGCGCAACCAGTCGATCGGCGACCTTGTCATGCGCCAAATACGTTATCGCGAATCCGCCACGGCCCAAAACGCGCTGCACGATGTACCGCTCCGCAACCAAGGCGCCCGGAGCGAGCTCTAGCTGAAAGTTCAACGCGCTTCCCCAGAAGCTACAATCAATGGCACGCCGTGAATACGAACCTCATTCCGAACGGATCTTTTGAAGCGGGACTTGCGGATTGGGAGGCAACGCCGAATGGCGTCACGTTTGTCCAAAACGAGGCCAAGCGGTTTGTCATGCTCACAGCCGAGGGACATAGTGCGGCGATATGCAGCGAAGCGATCGATGTCCAGCCCGGCGCAGCGTATTTCGTGGAAGTCGAGCGCGCCATACGGGGAGATTGCGAGATTACGGTCATCGGTTCCTCTTCGCTTCTCAAGCCGGATCATTTCGGAGAGGTTATACCAACCGAGCGCCGAGTAAGAGTGCAAGTCACCGCCAGGCCAGGCAACCGCGTCGGTATTGCGAGAGTCGAGGCCAAGCCCGTAGGCGCTCGTGCGCAGATCGAAAACATCCGTTCGACCGCCGCTTTTCATAAGCCTGGGGAGCCGTTCGAAATC
Source organism: Fimbriimonadales bacterium (assembly GCA_035698285.1). Lineage (GTDB taxonomy): Bacteria > Armatimonadota > Fimbriimonadia > Fimbriimonadales > ATM1 > JACDEQ01. The sequence continues at coordinate 928 of DASSBY010000129.1, forward strand.
CTCTGCGAAATCAAGAACAACGGCTCTGACGCTCTCGAGGCCGAAGTGGCTCGGCTCGTAACAAGAGATCACGACCTCATGGAGGAGCGCACCGAGGCATACGTTCCGATGTTAGGGGCCGGTGAATCGGCGACAGCGTCTTGGTCCGTTCAAAAGCAGCGACTCGCCTACGCCCCATTCGAAATCGAATTCGAATATCCCGGCGGCCTCATTCGCGCAAAAGGAGCGACGCTCCGCCACACGCCGACGACCGAACCGCGAACAGTTCAAAGCGTGGCGGGTGGCCGGCGGTGGTTCTGCGTCGCGGGCCGCAAGCTTAGGTTCATCGGCCACGAGACGGATTTGGAGTATGGCCCGGGGCTGTTGACGACGCCGGAAGGCGTTAACCTCGGAGTCCTTCGCCAGTTCGGCCAGATAGTCGAGGCGTCCGGCGGCGTTCTGCCTCTGTGGAGCAAGCTCAGACGCCTCTCGCCCGCAGGAGCGGAGCTTTCCGGCAAGAATGACGTCGCCGAATGGGACTTCTTAATTCGTCCAGACCATGCGAGCCGAGGCATCGCCGTAGAGCTCCGACTTCGCGCAAAGAAAAGACTCCAGGGGTGCAGAATCGAGGTCGCGCCTTTTCAAACCGAACTCCCGATGCGGTCGAGCGGTGCTTCTCTGGAACTAACGACGCCCAAAGGACTGGTTTTTATCGCGTGGTCGACGGTCGGCAGGTTGGGCCTTTCGTTCGAAGCCTTCGATCAGTCCGGTCTTGCCACTTTTCGAAGTGAGCGCCTCACGCTCGGGCCCGGCACGCCGATCCGAGCCGTCGTCTCGATTTCTCCCGCGGACCGCGCCATCCGGGTGCGCTAATTAGACTTCCGGCTCGAGCTTCCCATATTCGCCGTTGCGCCGCTTGTACAGCACGGCAAACCGTCCCTTGTCCTCGTCGCGAAATATGAAGAAAGGATGATCGACAAGCTCCATCTGCAAAATCGCCTCGTCTACCGACATATCTTTGACCTCGAACACTTTGGTCTGAACCTTTGGCCGTTCGGCGACCTCTTCAGGTTCAAGGTCGGTGAGAGCCGGGGGAAGCTCCTTCATTCCGCCGCGCCGATGTGAAGCCACGAGTTTGGTTTTCAGCTTCCGAAGCCGTGCCTCCAATTTCTCGCTAACACGGTCGATGCAGGCGCGAAGCGAGGCGTCGCGCTCCTCGCTTCGAACCTTGAAGTGGTCTGCAAAAACCGTGACCTCGAGACGATGCTCGCCGCGCTGCTCCGAATGGACCATTTCGACTTTGCTCGCTTTTTTGAAAAAGCGCTCCAGCTTGCCGAGCTTTTTCGCCGCGTAATCGCGCTGACTTTCAGGGACATTCCCTTCGGCATTTCTAACTAAGAGTTCCATCTTGCATTACACCTCTTCATAGATTGGACGTAGGACCGTGGCGACCGCCATCGCTGCAATTCCTTCTCCCCGGCCAATTGCGCCGAGCCTTTCCGCCGTGGTCGCTTTGACATTAGTGTTCGACTCTTGTACCCCAAGCTCCCTTGCCAATATGGCGCGAATTTCGGACCTCTTCTCGCCAAGCCTCGGAGCTTCCGCCAAAACCGTGACGTCGAGAGCAGCCGGTCGCCCGCCGGCCTCCCGTGCCCGGCGAACCGCCTCGCGCAGGAAGATGAGGCTATCCGCGCCCCGCCATTCAGCATCTGTATCTGGAAAGATTTGGCCGATGTCCCCAAGACCGCACGCGCCCAAGATCGCGTCCGTAACGGCGTGCAGCAAAACGTCGGCATCCGAATGGCCGTGCAAACCGCGGCCCTCGGGAAAATGAACGCCGCCGAGCATCAGCTTCCTCGTCGCGTCCTCCGAAAACGCATGCACGTCGTATCCGAATCCCGTTACGCTAACCGTGCGTGCGGCCAGATCGGCCTTGGTCGTCACCTTTATATTTTGCGCATGTCCTTCCACGATGCGCACTCTCCTCCCCGCATTTTCGAGTGCCATCGCCTCGTCGGTCGCGTCCGGAGCTGCGCTTAGCGCCGCTATGAGCCAATCCCTTCTCGCGGCCTGAGGCGTCTGCGCGAGAAACAGGCCGGCGCGCGGAACAGTCTTTTCAACCCACTCCGCCCCACGCTTAACCGTGTCCGCAACCGGCAACGCCGGAATTCCGGCGCCAAATTCCTTGGCTGCAGAAATCACTCTCGAAACCACTCCCAGGGGCAAAAACGGCCGCGCGCCGTCGTGAACGAGCACGATTTCCGCGCCGGTCGGAGTCGCGGACACACCGGCCAAGCTGCTTTCCGCCCGCGTTTTCCCGCCGGGTATCACGAAGTCCGCGCCTGCGCCCTCAAATTCCTGCTCGCAACCCTCTCGGCAAACGATCCCCACGCCATCCACCTCCGGATGGTTCGCGAGCGTGTCAAACGAAAGCCGCCAAAGCGGCCTTCCGGAAATCACGAGTCTAAGCTTGTCGCGCCCAAACCGCGTAGAAGAACCCGCTGCGAGTAAAACCGCGAACGCCATCTAACGGAGGCGGCGTCGGTCCCTAACGTCGGACCCGGCATCGATCGTCGCGAAAATCATCCGGCCCGCGGCGGATTGATGAACCTGTGTAATCTGCACATCCAGCCTTTCCCCGATATGATGGCTCCCGTTCTCGACGATCACCATCGTCCCGTCCTCGATGTATCCAACCCCCTGGCCCGGTTGGCTGCCATCCCGCTCGATCTCCACAGACATGCTGTCGCCAGGCATAACCACTGGCCGGACCGCGAGCGCTAGGTCATTGATGTTTAGAACCGAAACGCCCTGAACCTGAGCAACTTTATTCAGGTTGAAATCATTAGTAACCAACTGAGCCCCCATCGCCATTGCAAGGGATACGAGGCGGGAATCCACGGGCTCCCCAGCGTCTCCGGCTAGCCGATCGTGAGTTCCTACTTCGACGGTAAACGAGCCTTGCAGGTGCTTGAGCATATCGAGGCCCCTTCGCCCACGCTGACGCCTATTGGGATCATGGCTGTCGGCGATCAACTGCAGCTCCGTTAGCACGAACTGCGGCACGTAAAACTTCCCATCGAGAAATCCCGCCTTGCAAACCTCGTATACGCGCCCATCGATGATGACGTTCGTATCGAAAATCTTAACGTCGCTATGCCGGGCAACACCGGTATTCCACGGCATCGCGTCCTGAACCCCCGTCATCATGGGAATACTGATCGCTATCAGAATCGCCATCAAAATAAAGCTTCCCAAAACAAAAGCCGGTCCGAAAGCGAAAGCCAAAACGTGGAAAGGAATGCTGATAATGACGCCGATCAAAACCGCCACGAAAAGCGTGACCTTGTCCCCGCTGTTCATCTTGTCCCAGCGATAGAGAAGCCCCTCGATTTTCGCAAACGCAAAAGTCCCCGCCAGCCCAAAGAGAATCGCCCCGAACAGAAACGTCGCACCCAGCGTGAAGGGCTCCCGAAATCTGGGCACGTCCATCTCGCGATTAAGAACATCCGCCAGCCCCCGATACGCGCCCTCCATCGCAGCCGGCAAAACAAGCCCTGCGATAATCCCACCTGCAACCATCCAAACGATGATCCAGAGCGCTCTAAGAGATCTCACTGCCCCCACTTATTTCGATCTTTGAACATCGATCAC
>DASSBY010000130.1:0-6499 GCA_035698285.1 Fimbriimonadales bacterium
GTCCGCAAAAGCCCGAGCAAATTCGAAGGCTAATGTCGCCAAGCGGGCGGCGACAGCGCGCTTCCTTTTCGGAACGCTGGCAATGTCGATGCTCTTTGGCGTCGCCTCCGGCTTCGGCGGCCAGCTGCTCGTAGAGGAAACGCGAAGGGCATCGATCAAACTCGACCAGCGCGCCGTTCAAGCTGAAGCGGACAATTCGCTGCTGCGCGAGCAGCTCGGCGAGATGCAAAGCGTTGAAAAGGTCGATGCCTGGGCCTCTTTGAACGGCTTTGTTTCGTCCTATTTAGTATCCAAATGAAGCGGAAGACGGGCCACAAGTCGCAAGCGGGATCGATTCCGCCGGTTGTGCCCGTCGGCCTGCTCGCGTTCGGATTCGTCTGGGTCTGCGCAAACCAGCTGCGCGTGCAAATGTTCGGTCGGGGGGCGATACTCGAAAATGCACGGGAAGTCCATCGCCTTTTTTCGTCAGCGGAGATCCCTGGGAGGCGAGGAGATATCTATTCGTCCGACGGCCGTCTGCTCGCGCGCTCGACGGACATCTATCGCCTGGGGATAAATCCCGTCGATGTGCCGGAAAGTCCGGCGCTTTGGAGCTCTGTCGCCAACGTTACTGGCACGTCATCGGCTGAGCTTTTGGATTTCGTTTCACGTCGCGGCCGCGCGAGCGATTGGAACGTTACGCTCACCAGCGAACAAGCAAACGCAATTAATAAAATTCGCGCGAAATACGGTGCCGACGGAATATGGGTTAGGTCCGAAGGGGGCCGCGAGTATTCCATCGGCGAGTTCGCTGCGCCTTTGCTAGGTTACGTAAACGCCGACGATGTAGGAATGGCTGGCCTCGAAAGGTCGCAAAACAAGGTGTTGTCCGGAAAGACCGGCTTTATGACGGGAATCGTCGACAAGACGGGGAGCTTTCTGCCTTGGATGACGGTTGCAAAGGATTCGCGGCGACCCTCAGACGGCAGCAGCGTTGAGCTGACGATCGACAGCGATACGCAGGTTGCAGTTATGAAGAGCCTTCAGGTGCAATGCGAAAAGCACAAAGCCGTTCACGGAACGGCGATTGTAATGAATCCAAAGACGGGCGACGTTCTTGCGCTCGCCACGTGGCCGACGTACGATCCCAAACGCGTCGCCGAGGCCCAGCAAAAAATGTCCGTCGGGGAAACGGTAAGTCCGCAAATAAACCCCGCCATCGGTCTTCGCTTCGAACCTGGGTCGACGTTTAAAGTATTTACGATCGCCTTGGGTCTCGACACCGGAATAGTTAGTGAAAGCGACCGAATAACATGCACCGGGGCGACCACATTTTCTGGGCACGTTATGCATTGCGCCTCAGGCCACGTGCACGGCAGCGTGGATCCGGAAGAGTGCATTGAAAAGAGCTGCAACGTAGCTGCGGCGACGTGGGCGGTGAAGATGGGCTTTAAGAGGTATGCCGACTTGATTACGCGATTGGGATTGCTTAAGCCGCAGTCTGTCGGTCTTTCGCCGGAAGTGCCCGGCTACCTGAATTTCAACGACTACAGCAAAATCATTCAAACGGCCAACCTCGGCTTCGGCCAGTCGATGAATGTCACGCCCTTGGGCCTCGCCAGCGCCTTCACGGTTTTTGGGAACGGCGGGAAGCGCATGATGCCGAGGCTCATCAAATCCATCGACGGCGTCGATACACCGCTTCGCACGGGGAACCAAGTGTTCAAGCCCGAGACGGCTGAGCGGGTTCGGCAGATGATGCAGCTCGTCATCCAGGGTCCCGCTGGAACGGCGACCAACCTTCGGATCGATGGCTACACTCTGGCCGGCAAAACCGGAACGGCTCAAAAGCTCGGGTCGGGCCATGGATTCGTTAGCTCTTTCGTCGGGTATGTTCCAGCCGAGGACCCCAAGGCCCTGGTCCTCGTTATGATCGACGAGCCGCACGCGGGTGGCCATTACGGAGCCGTCGTAGCAGGCCCGGTCTTTAAGGATACGGCCATGTTTTTGCTTAAAAAATACAAAATTCTGCCCGATGCTGCCGAGGCCAACGTTGCGCATCCATGATCTTGCCGCCGGGCTGCCGGGGATCCTGGGTATTGCCGGCGACGCAGACGTAACCTCGATCATCGTCGATTCAAGGAGGGCCACGAAAGGCTCTCTTTTCGTCTGTTTGCCTGGTGCTAAGCGCGACGCTTATGATTTCATCGATGACGCGATGCAAGCTGGGGCCGTCGGCGCGGTGGCTGCGGACGCGAACTCGTTTCAGAGGCTCGGCCAGAAGGGCGCCGCCGTATTGCTTGTCGAAGATACTGTCGACGCTTGCTGGCGCCTTGCCAAGATCTTTTATGGGGACCCCAGTGTAAAGCTGAAGCTGGTAGGAGTAACAGGTACCAACGGAAAAACGACCGTGGCTTGGCTGCTAAGCCAAATCCTTCGCGGCGGGTATTTGGGAACGCTCGGCGGAATCGGCCCGGACCTAAAAATAGACACGGGCCTGACCACGCCTTTCCCGCCGGACCTGAACCGAGCGCTCGCCGAATTTGTCGACCACGGATTGGAATTCGCTGCGATGGAGGTGTCCTCGCACGCGTTGGCGCAACGGCGCGTCGATGGGATCGAGTTCGACGTTGGAATTTTTACCAATTTAAGTCAGGACCATCTGGACTTCCATCTCGACATGGAGGATTATTTCCAGGCGAAGGCTCGCCTGTTTAGCGATCTGCCTTCAACCAAAAGGCTAATTACGGTAACGAACATCGACGATGACTTCGGTAAGCGCCTAGGTGGCGGAGGGGCTATTTCGTTTGGATGCGACCGCGCTGCGACGATTCGCTTGATCGACTCATCCGTGAGCCTCGACAACATCGAATTTCAATTTGCATACAGAGATCGGACATTTAGAGCGCAGGTGCCGATCGGCGCACGATTTAATATCTCCAATTGCCTGGCTGTCATCGGCGGCTGTATAGCTCTTGGTATCGATGTCGAAGATATCGTCGAGGCTCTCCGTGCGTTGAAAGCCGCACCGGGAAGGTTCGAGTCTGTGCCGACCGGTGGGAATTTCAATGTAATCGTCGACTACGCGCATACCCCCGACGCTTTGGAAAAGCTTTTGAGCGCGGCGCGTGAGCTCACCGCGGGCAGGGTGATAACCGTTTTCGGATGCGGCGGTGACAGGGATCGCTCGAAAAGGCCGAAAATGGCGGATGCAGCGTCGCGGCTTTCCGATGTTGTGTTTATCACGAGCGACAATCCCCGCACCGAAGATCCACTGTCAATTATCGACGAAATCAAAACGGGGATCGCTCCAGGTTCTGAGGTAAAGATCGAATCCGACCGCCGCGCGGCAATTTACGAAGCTATTTCTTTGGCTTCCTCGCGGGATGCGGTCATTATTGCCGGAAAGGGTCATGAGGATTATCAAATACTGGGCACGGAGAAAATTCACTTCGACGACCGCGAAGTCGCCGCCCAGGCGATCGCATCGAGGGCCGCATGCGTTTAGCCCTGTCTCAAATAGCGCAAATATGCGGTATCGAACCACCCGCCTCCGATGTTGAAATATCCGGTATTTGCGTCGACAGCCGACAAGCTGCGGAAGGAGATTTGTTTTGCGCGGTAATAGGCGAGAGGATGGACGGGCATGATTACATCGAAGCGGCCGCCGCCAACGGCGCAAAGGCGGCGCTCGCGTCGAAGGAAATCGACGCCCCGCTGCCCATGCTCCGCGTCGACGATGTTCGCTCCGCTCTCGCCGCTATCGCCGCACATATTCGAAGCGGGTTTACGGGACCCGTCATCGGCGTGACCGGGAGCATGGGAAAGACGACGGTAAAGGAATTCATCGCGGCGGGGCTGGATTCGCAAGGCAGGGTCCTCAAGTCGGAAGGAAATCAAAACACGGAATTTGGACTTCCGATGACCTGGATACGCCTGGAGCCTGAGCATAAATATGCCGTTCTCGAGATGGGGATGCGCGGCCGGGGCCAAATCGCACATCTCGCTTCCTTCAGCTGCCCGACTGTCGGCGTTATAACGGCACTGGGTTCCGCCCATGTCGGCGAACTTGGGTCGCTACAAGCGATCGCAGAGGCGAAATCGGAGCTTCTATCGGCATTGCCTGAAGAGGGGCTAGCAGTTATTCCGTCCGAAGGCCAGTTTGACGACGTGCTGCGAGCCGCCGCCAAGTGTCGCGTTGCGACCTTCGGAAATGGTCCCGGCGCTGGCGTCCGCGTCAACAAGTCGGTTGGGGATACCGCAAAGAACCTGACGGCATTTGCGGTCGAAGTGAAGGGCCAAACCTTCGAGGGCGAGGTGCCGGGTCTCGGGGACCATCAAGCCAAAAACGCCGCCGCGGCGATTGCGGTTTTTGCCGGCCTGGGGCTCCCCCTGGATGAATGCATCAATTTTATGGCTCGGGCTAAGGTTCCGGGTTTGAGATTGCATGCTAAAGACTTCAATGGCGCGACCCTTCTCATCGACATTTATAACTCTAGCCCAGAATCTTGCATAGAATCCCTTCGGGTACTTGCCTCGACGCCGACGGAGGGCTCTCGGGTTGCGATTCTCGGCGACATGCTCGAACTTGGCGGGTGCACCGAAAGGGCTCACCGTGAGATCGGCGCAGAGGCAAGCCGGCTGCGACTGGATCGCCTGTCCCTCGTGGGGAGGGCCGTTCACTGGACCCGAGAGGAAGCGATAAAACTAGGTTTTGAGGGAAGAATTGATCATTACGGCTCCGCAGAAGAGGCGGCGCGAGCGATTGCTGCGTTGGAGCCCGGCGACGTTCTTTTAATCAAAGGATCGAGGGGAATGGAGCTCGAAAAGACGTTGGCCGCGGCTGGGGTGCCGATCGATGGTTAATTTTGCCATTCAAAAGTTTTGGCTGGCTTTCGGCGTCTCTGCGGTCCTTTCCTGGCCGTCGCTGATTTTGCTTCGGAAAGTTGGCGTCGTGAGTTTGATTAGCAAATACGCGCCGGAAGCGCACCAAACCAAAAAAGGCACGCCGAATATGGGCGGTATCTTCGTGGTTCTCGGCGCGGCCGCGGCTCTGATCTCCGTATCGTCGGAAGCGCTGCTCGTGCTTCTCGGCTTTGCCGTGATAGGCTTTCTGGATGATTTCGTGGTGCCGCGAACCACATCGAAACGCGGGCTGGGATGGATGCCAAAGCTGCTGCTCGAGCTTGTCGTCGTTTCCGCGTTTATCGCTCTCGTCGGCATTGACTCAAATTCAGTCTTGACTGCGTTCTTCGTATTGTTTTTTGCGAACGCCATCAATTTTGCCGATGGCTTGGACGCGCTAGCTGCGACCCTGCTTATTGTTTCGCTGATTCCGTTTTGCTTGTTTTGCTTGGCGACCGGAAATACGGCTGGAATAGCCATGAGCCTTGGAATTCCTGCGGCGCTAATCCCGTTTCTATTTCTTAATGCGCCGCCCGCCAAGATATTCATGGGCGATGTAGGAGCCCTTGCTCTCGGTGCCGGCTACGGAATGTTGTTTTCGGCATCGCCATGGAATTCGTCTCTTTGGCCGTGGGTGGTTTCGTTTATCTTTATCGCAGAACTGGTTCTTGTGCCCATCCAAATTGCCGCTGTAAAAACAATCGGACGCCGAGTCGTTCCGGCGACGCCTATTCATCATAGTTTCGAAAAGATCGGATGGCCGGAATCGAAAGTAGTATGGACCTTTGCGGCGACGCAGCTATTGCTCAGCGCCGTGGCCATAACGGTGATATATTCGTGACAGACTTTTCCGGAATGAAGGTGCTCGTAATCGGGGCGGCCAGGGCAGGTAGTTCGATGGCGATGGCGCTAAAGAGGGCCGGCGCCGTGGTCACGGTCGTCGACCAAAAGCCCGCAGATTCGCTGGACATGATCGAGACCATGGATAAGCTCGCCGGTGCCGGAATCGAGGTGGTTTCAAGCTGGAGCGGCACCCCCGCATGGGATAAGGTAGACCTCATAGCGCCATCCCCAGGCGTGCCCAGAAAGCACCCGGCTCTCATCGAGGCGTTATCTCGCGGCATTGCAATATGGAGCGAGATAGAAATTGGATACCGTCTGTCGAAGTCGCCGATAGTCGCAATCACCGGCACAAATGGGAAAAGCACCGTTACCGCGCTGACCTATTTTCTTCTGCGCTCGGCTGGAAAGGACGCGATGCTTTGCGGAAACATCGCGGGCTCGGGCTTCGAAGAAATGCCGATTTGCGATGCGGCGTCTAAATCCGGTGCCGGCAAAACGCTCATTGCCGAAGTCTCTTCATTCCAGCTGGAGTGGGTGGATGCCTTCCGCCCGCATGCCTGCGCCATTACGAACATTTCCGAAGATCATATCGGTCGATACAAGGATGCAGAGGAATACGCGGACATGAAGCGTAGGATATTTGAGAACCAGACGGCCGAAGATTTCGTCGTCGCAAACCTGTTTGATCCTAAAACTTTTGACGCGTCCAAACCCGGGAAGCGATTCACGTATGGCCCTTTCAACGCAGACGTTAGCATTTCAGAGGGTAGCG
>DASSBY010000131.1:0-7635 GCA_035698285.1 Fimbriimonadales bacterium
GGTGCCCGGCTTGAACATGACGGAGATGCCATTGGCGATGCGGCATTCGGGCCGGTCGTCGTAGCTGAAGGCTGAAGTTGGCGCCGTTACAGCTCCCAACGCAGCAAAGAATAAGAGCGCCCCGCTAAGCCTGCGGGAACGCGTGCCTGTACGTTTCATGACTGCAATTGTGACGGAATCCGACGCGCGATATGTTCGACCCAGCAAAAATTAGGGCCATGTACCCGCGCTCGCCCTCTATATAGCGAGCGGAATTGGCTCGGGTGAAATTATGCGTTCGGCTCCTAGGGCGAAGCTAAAAAGTTTCTCCTCCGCGAAGCTGTCCGCAACGATTTGAAAGCCTGTCGGTAGTCCGTCGGCAAAGCCGCAATTGATGCTCATGGCGGGAAATCCACCAATATTGGCGGGGATGGTGCAGTAGTCCGCGAGCTTGAGAGCAAGCGGATCGTCGAGCCTTTCGCCCAGTTTGAATGCGGTTGTGGGGCTGGTGGGCGCAACAACGACGTCGAATCTCCCGAACGCCTCGCGAAATTGCTGCTTCATGAGCGTCCGCACCTTGTGCGCCTTCGCGTAATAGGCGTCGTAATAGCCTGATGAGAGTACGTGGGTACCGATGATGATGCGCTCCTTCACCTCGCGCCCGAAGCCCTCCGCGCGGGTTGCCTTCATCATATCGATGTGGGAGCCCTCCTCGATGCGAAGGCCGTACCGGACTCCGTCGTAGCGGGCCAGATTGCTGCTCGCCTCGGCAGGGGCGATGATGTAGTAGGTCGAAACACCATGCTCGATCATGGGCGCCGAAAATTCTTCGACTATCGCGCCGTGGGCGGCAAGCTTGTCGACAGCGCCGCGGAAGGCTGCTCGTACGTCCGCGTCGACGGCGTCGGACATTAATTCTTTGGGAATTCCCACGCGTTTTCCGGAGATTTCGCCAATGCTTGCCCGCTTTGCGTTGTAGGGCATTTCAACGCACGTGGAGTCTCGCGGGTCCGGGCCGAAAATGGCTTCGAAAGCCGTGACCGCGTCGCGAACGGATCGGGCAAACGGACCAATTTGATCGAGGGAGCTGCAGAAAGCGACGAGGCCGTAGCGGCTGACCCTCCCGTACGTGGGCTTGAAACCGACGACCCCGCAAAGCGAAGCCGGCTGTCGCACGCTTCCGCCCGTGTCGGAGCCGAATGCTAACGGAGCCATTTTGGAAGCTACGGCAGCAGCGCTTCCGCCGCTGCTGCCTCCCGGAACCCGATCCAATGCGTAAGGGTTGCGCGTTGGGAAGAAGGCGCTGTGCTCGGTGCTGGTCCCCATGGCGAACTCGTCGAGATTCGTCTTGCCGACGATAACGGCGAATTGATCCAACAGACGCTCCTCCAGCGTGCCCGAATAGGGAGGCACATAGTTTTCGAGGATTTTCGACGCGCAGGTGGTTCTCAGATTCCTGGTAACCATATTGTCTTTGAGCGCGACCGGTATGCCAGTGAGCGGTCCTGCCTGCCCATGGTCGATGGCCTCTTGGGCGCGTTCGGCCTGCTCCATCGCCCGATCTTCGGACACGGTTATAAAAGCGTGGACCTGCGGATCGACGGAGGCGATGCGATCGAGATGGGAACGCAGGAGCTCTGGGGCGGAGATTTCGCGTGCGTCGAGGCGAAGCCGCATTTCGGCGGCTGAGAGTTCGAAAAGCTTCATCTACTCGATGATGGTTGGCACAAGGAATAGGCCCGCTTGGACATCGGGCGCCCCGGCGAGCACGTCTTCGCGTTCGAGACCGCGCATCGGAAAATCCTCGCGCCAGATGCCGGCCACGTCGACGGAGTGTGGCGTGAGCGCGACCTCGGCGAGGTCCAAGGCTTGCAGCCTTTCAAAATGCTCGAGAACCCGGTTGAGGTCCGATTGCATGACGGAATATTCCTCTTCGGAAAGCCGCAACCTGGCCAAATCGGCCAAATGCTCGAGTTCTTCGCGCGTTATGGGCACGGGTGATTTTAGCATACGCCCGGTCGGGCATAATTCAGGTTGATCCATGCAGCTGCGATCGCCCCGGTTTTCGGTGGTCACCTATTCTTTGGTCGCGCTCTTCGCCGCCGCGCTCGGCTTGAAGCTGGCGGCGTTTTACCTTCCCGAAAGGCAGCCGAATCGATTGGCTGTCGAGTACGGTACGTATGTTCACGACGGGCTCCGGCAGAAGGTCGATTGGTACTCATTTTCGGAGGAGCCCTTTGAGCTGGCAAGGCGCGCGCGAAAACTGATTTTCATGGATATCGGAAGTTCGCTCTCGACGCAGGGGCAGGCATTTGAGCCCCTCCACCTGGAAGATCGCGAATTTTTGAGGGTTCTGAGCGATCACTTCGTTTCCGTGAAAGTCGATGCGTATGAAATGCCGTGGGTCGCACACGCGATTTCGGCGGGCGAGACGGCCCTATATGAAGCGGGCGGGTTTTTGGTTGCTGTGCTCGATTCTGACGGAATGTTGCTCGCCACCACGCCGCTTCAGCCTGCGTCGGCGAATCGGGAACCTGTAGACCTTCTCGATTGGACGGAAGACGTGGCACGCTTGAGCTATGGCGACCCAACCGTTCTTCGCGGGAAGATCGCGAGCGGGACGGCAGCGAGGCTGCGGGCGGATGCTCTCTTCGCTTCAGAAGGCCCTATCACGCTGGCTTCGGCGCGGCAGATGGGCCACAAATGGCTTGTGGCCATCGACTCGGGCAAGCTCCGCGGTATTCCGCTGCCCGTCGCTGACTTTGTGCCCGGCGCTTTGCTGGAATGCACCGGCGACGACCGCAATGAACTTGCCGGCAGGGCAGCGCTTTGGCTGTTGACGATGCGGGAATCTCCATGTTACGATCAGACGGGAGGCGGTTTCTTTTTACAAGCACAGGGTGGCGGTTGGACAGCTCCGTCGACCGGCAAACCATCAGGCGCCAACGGCCTTTTGGCGGGCCTCTATGCGAGGGCCTCAGTCGCTCTGGGGGCGCCGTTTTTTGGGGAAACCGCTCGCGACATTTCCTCTTGGCTCATCCGCAGCATGCTGGATCCATCGACAAATCTCTTTCGCAACGGCCTACAGGCGACAAAGACAATAGACGACTTCTATACTTGGTCCGAAGACGATTTACCCGCAGCCGCTAAGGAAATATTTTCCGTAGACCGCGGTTCTTTGCGGCTGAAGCCGATCTCAGATTGGGAGTCTGCAGTGTCGCAGCTTCGCTCGGCAAAGGCAGCGAATCAAGTTCGCGCTCTGAGATCGGCCCGACGTGAAAAAAAGGGCCCTTTGCCGGACGCGGCTTTTTACGCCGATCAAAACGGGCGGACGATTGCCGGTCTTTTTGAAGCGGGCCGATTTTTGGAAGACGCTGCGATCGTGGCCCATGCGAAAACGGCATATGCAGCGATGGCATCCACGTTCGTACAGACCTTTGGAGACGTGCTCCACGCGACTCAGGTGTCCGGGCGAACGACGGCCTATGCCGGGGATTACATTTGGACTGCCCGCGCCGCTATCGAAAACTATGTCGCAACCGGCGACGGTGCGGCGCTGGCCGATGCGGAGCGGATCATGAAGCGCTTTCTCGAACTGTTTCAGCAGCCAACCGGAGCGTTTTTGGCTTGTCTTAATTCCCAGCTTTCATATGCTGCTTTTGCCACAGCAACAGTGGTCGTTGTCGACGGCTACGAAGAGAGCATCGAATCCGTCGCTGCGCGAAACTTGTTCGATCTGGCGAGCATTACCGGGGATGCCACATATCGAAAGGCGGGCAAGGCGGCGCTGGGGGCTTGCGGCGGCTTCCTAGAAGCCGCAGCGCTTCCTCCGGCAGGCTGCTTGCGGGCGGCGATGCGGGAGTTCGCTCCGGCGGTCCTCGTGGCCGGCCCGGACTCGGCCAATCGAGCGGCGGTAATCGCGAGAAGGCTCCCACTGGTATTGTGCGCGCCGACCGTCGGGAGGAAGGCGGGGGTTTATATCGAGCGCAGCGGCAGCGTCACGGGCCCATACCCTCTGGAGCGGATCGAAGGGATGCTTCGGTGACGACGGGACGGTTGCGCGCCGCGAGGTAATCTGGCGGCAATGGCGGGAGTTCGACTTAGCGGCGTCTCGAAGCTTTTTGGCAAGGTTCGAGCGCTCGACAGCTTTTCGCTCGATATCGCAGACGGGGAGTTCATGGTCTTTGTCGGCCCGAGCGGATGCGGCAAGACGACGGCCCTGCGGATTATCGCTGGGCTGGAAGAGGCTAGCTCCGGTTCGATAACGATTGGTGATCGCGTAGTCGACGATGTTCCCGCGAAAGACCGCGATATCGCGATGGTTTTCCAAAGCTACGCCTTGTATCCCCACATGACGGTTGCCCAAAACATGTCGTTCGGCCTGAGGATTCGGATGCTGAAGTCGTTTTGGTGGCAGATAACACATCGATCCGAGGCCAGACGCCTCCGGACCCAAATCGACGAGAGGGTTAGGGAGACCGCGCAGATGCTCGGAATCGAAGACCTCCTGGGCCGAAGGCCCAGAGAGCTGAGCGGTGGGCAGCGACAGCGCGTGGCGCTTGGCAGGGCAATCGTTCGCGAACCGAAAGTGTTTCTCATGGACGAACCGCTCAGCAATCTGGATGCTAAATTGCGGGTTCAGACGCGTGCCGAACTCATTCGGCTCCACCGGCGGCTTGGGATAACGACGATCTACGTCACGCATGACCAGACAGAGGCGATGACGATGGGCGACCGCATCGCCGTTCTGCGCGATGGGGTGCTCCAACAGGTGGCTTCCCCTGACGAACTTTACAAGAAGCCTGCGAATACGTTCGTCGCATCGTTTATCGGCTCACCGCCAATGAATCTCCTTACCCTTCCTGTAGAGCGCGGCAATGCTTCACTGGGCGGAGCTTCGATTCCGGTACCTATAAACAGCGGAAAAATTGTGCTGGGAATTCGACCTGAGGAGTTTCGAACGAGCGCCGAAGGCATTGAATTGCGCCCGACGGTCGACGTCGTCGAGCCTTTAGGAGCGACGAAATCGGTGATGCTGACGATCGACGGCAACTCGCTGACAGCATCATTGGACGCGGACGTTCAGGTGGAAGAAGGCAAGTCGATCAGTTTGTGGATTCGTCCGAACAGCATCCATTATTTCGATGCCGATTCGGGGAATGCCATTCGGCAAACCTCCGGAGATGAGGCAATGACCGTTTCGTCGCAAGGGTCCCAGTAGACGCGAGCGCCTTATGAGGTTATGGCCGTTTCGACGCAAAAATCCAAGCAGCCTCACTCTCAACAAGAATTTCTATCTCTCCATTCTAAGCGGTGCGGAATTGCCGCCGCTCTTGCAGGTGGTAAATCCGGACGGGAGCAACGGCGCGGTGGAGGGTTTCGGCGCGCCACTGCACACCGGGGGAGACCGGGATATTCTGAACCGACCGGTACAGCCCGGAAGCTATGTCGTGACGACGCGGGACAAGCTGACGGTCGCGCAGATGGACGTTTTCGCGATTTCCGACGTCCCGCAATACACGAAGCCAGCTGCGCCGAATCCGGAGGCGAACCTGGTGGGCGAGGCGTTCATGCGGGCTGCCGGCGCTGCGTTTCTGACGAACTTTGTTTTCAAGGGCTACGACCTTGCGGTCTATCCTTCCGTTCGATTTTTCCTCGATCTCGTGGCCCGCTTTGCCGAGCTTGCGGCAGGCGTGGTGGGCGATGCCCTCGCAGAGACATATCGACTTCCCGAACAGCTTCAAAACGCGCCGGCTATGGATCCACGCATCGACTTTAGAGACCTTGGCGCCATCCGCATCGCAGAACTTTCGGACGGATACTGGGTGAGCACGAGGGGGCTGGCCAAATTCAACCAGCCCGAGTTTGAAATGTTCGGGCTTCACCCTGCGCACCGAGACCCGGCGGCTGAAATGCTTATCGCTGCAGGGCAGCAGGCTCTCCTCGGAATGCCGATCGGAATCGGGGAGACGGCCTTTAGTCCGGCGTCGCCGCTTGCAGCCGTAGCAGGGGAAAGAGAGCGTGCTCAGTGGGGAGACCGGCCGACGATCGAGTTTCGGGACCCAGGGTCGACGTCGGCAAAACTAGGCGTCGACGCTTGGACGCGCGGCTAGTATTTCGCGGGCGGCAACCGATACGGCGTCTGCGGCGGCAACGGCCTCGTCGACTTTCGAGCCTTTGCCAAAGGTGAACCGCAATCCTTCGGAGGCCACCTTTTCAGACAATCCGGAAGCGATAAGGACGTGCGACGGTTCGAGGCTGCCGCTGGTGCACGCGGCGCCACTGCTTGCGGCGATACCTTGCGCGTCGAGACGGATGAGCATGGATTCGGCAGACGCCCCGGGAATGCGCAGGTGGGCATGGCCCGGAAGGACGGGCCCCCTTCCCAGTGCCGTGAGGATGGCTTGTGGCGAATTCGCGCGGATCCGCTCGACGAACGCGTTGCGCGCCTCTGAAGCATTCGTAGTTCCTCCCAGACACTGGATTGCGGCGGCGAGGCCGACGATGGCGGCGACATCCTCCGTTCCTGCTCGCATCTCGCGCTCTTGGCCGCCGCCGACTACCATCGGCTCGATGGGGGTTCCCGCGCGGACGTATAGGGCTCCCGCGCCTTTCGGGCCGTAGATCTTGTGGGCCGAGATGCATACAAGATCGGCGCCGATGCCGCGAAGGGGCAGATAGCCGGCGGTGTGGACGGCGTCGCAATGATACAGCGCACCGGCTTCGCGACAAATTTCGGCGATCGCGGCTGCGTCGTTTATCGCGCCCGTTTCGTTGTTGGCGTGCATAACGGAAACGAGAAGTACGTCCCCTCCGATGAGTTTTCGAACGGCACCAGGATCGATCCAACCGCCGTCAATCGCGGGAATGAGCTCGACCTCGAAGCCCAATCTCTCTAGGTGCGGGCGGGTGTGAAGTACGCAATGGTGCTCCGTCGAGCCGAGGAGAATTCGCTTTCGGTCGGGATGTGAGCTTTTTCTCGCGGCGCCGAGCATCGCTAGATTTGCCGCCTCGGTCCCCGAAGATGTAAAAACGATTTCACCGGGGAGGCAGCTGAAAGAATCGGCAACCGTCAGCCTTGCCTCGTCGATTGCCTGGCGCGCCCGGCGGCCTTCGCGATGAGGGCTGCTGGGGTTTGCGCAGCCGAGCCATGGCAGCATCGCCTCTCGAACCCGGGGATCGAGAGGCGTTGTGGCTGCGTGGTCTAGGTAGATAGCCGCTAGGGATTTACCGTAACGTTGATCGTTCCGGTCCAGGGCTGCTTGATGCCGTAGATGTCGCGGATCGTCAGCGTTACCTTGAAGGTCCCGGGCGTTCGGAATTTATGTCGGATGCTGGCACCCATGGACTCGTCCTGCATTCCGTCGGCGGCATTAAAATCCCAGACGTATTCGAGCGGAGTCGCGCCGGCCTCGGCGGAGCCTGAAAGAACCACCTCGGTCCCTTTACCGATGTTGAGATCAGTCGTCGTGAGATAGCCTTGGATTGGAGTGCTGTCTTGAGCCGCCGAAATCTCACCGACGTAAAAGAAGGCCGGGGCGTCGGAGCCGACCGCGATCTCGGTTACCATCTTGTTAGTTTTGGCAAAGCCCGGAATCGATGCGACGGGGATCGATGTGCGAATCCATTTGCCAGAGGTCGAAACGGGGAGGATCG
>DASSBY010000132.1:0-5957 GCA_035698285.1 Fimbriimonadales bacterium
CGACGAAAGATGGGAAATTGCTTTTGATAGCGATGGCGGACCTCAATGCCGTCGCAGTGCTCGATTTGAAGAATGGGCACGTTCGCGGTTTTGTTCCGACCGGCTGGTATCCGACGGATGTAAAGGTTACTGCGGATAATAAGAGTATTTTTGTGGCCAATGCTCGCGGAGTTTTAGCGCGCGTGCCAAATAAAGACGCGAAAGGCCCCGATCGGCGAGGCGCGAATCTTTTAGAAGGGACCATCTCGATGATACCGATGAGCGCCGCCACGACCGAGCTTGAGGCTTCCACGAAACGCGCGCTCGCAGCTAACCGTCTCGACAAACCCGCGAAGACGCTGAAAAATCCTGGGATAAAGCACGTAATTTATATTATCAAAGAGAACCGAACTTACGACAACGTTTATGGTGACATGCCAACGGGCAATAGCGATGCTTCGCTATGTCTGTTCCCCCGAGAAGTCACCCCGAACCAGCACGCGCTCGCCGAGCGGTTTGTTCAGCTCGATAATTTTTATGTTTGCGCCGAAGTCAGCGGGGATGGGTGGAACTGGTCGACCGCCGGCATGGCGAACGAATATGTGTCACGAAACGTGATGCATACCTACAGCGGCAGGGGACGAGACTACGACTTCGAGGGCCTTATCAACGGAGGGCGGCCCGAGTTCATGGACAAGCAAGATCCTGCCAAACCGCCGGGCGGATATATCTGGGATTTGTGCGCAAAAAATCACGTGAGTTATCGCAACTACGGGTTTTTTACCGGCGATACCGACGAATTCGGCGTCGGGGAAAGAGAAGAAGATGAACCCGACAACGTTCCGATGAAGAAGGCGCTGGTGCCGCATACCGACGTCAACTTTCGGCAATTCGACCTTTCTTATCCCGACAGCGATTTGACGGCGAAGTATGGACTTGTAATTCCCAATGAATTGAAAAGCTTTGGCAAGAAGCACTCGGCGTCAAGATTTTCGGAATGGAAGAAAGAATTCGACGAGTTCATTAAATCGGGAAACATGCCGAAATTCATGATGGTCCGTTTGCCTCGCAACCACACCGTCGGAACGGCGCGTGGGCGTCTAAGCCCGAGGGCGATGGCTGCCGACAACGATTATGCAGTTGGACAAGTCGTCGAGGCGGTTAGCCATTGCCGATATTGGAAAGACACGGCGATTTGTGTGCTGGAGGACGATGCGCAATCCGGGATCGACCACGTCGATTCCCACCGCTCGGGCGCTCTTGTGATTAGTCCGTTCGTAAAGCGCGGGAGCCTCGACAGCCGGTTTTACAATACGGACGGGATGCTTCGCACCATCGAACTTTTGCTGGGAATGGGGCCAATGAATACCTACGATGCCGTAGCCGATCCTTTAGATGTTTTTGAGAAGGAGGCGTCGAATATCGATCCGTTTGACGCGATTATGCCGGCGAAAGAAATCGCGGGCGAAATGAACGGAGCGAACGCATACCGAGCGGCGGACAGCGAAAAAATGATGAACCTTTACGAAGAGGAGTCGCTGCCGGATATCGAGCTAAACGATATCCTTTACGGCTCAATTCTCGGCCGCCCCCTTGGCAAGTCGAAATGAGGAAGTTCGCCGTCGCGGCGGTTATTATCGCGGCGCTGCTTGTCGGCGGATATTTTTACGATCATTCACGAAGCGCGAAGGAGAGCGTGCTTTCGGGGTATTTCGAAAGCGAGCCCACGCAGACATCTTCGCGAATAGGTGGACGAATCGTGGCGTTGTATGTGCGCGAAGGCGAAAATGTGAAGAGGGGTCAGCGCCTTGCGCGGCTGCAATCGACGGCCGGCCCGGAATATGAGGCGAAGCTCGAGGTTAAGAACCAGGCGGAGCAAACGTATTTGGCGGTTTTGCACGGCCCGAGAAAAGAGGACATCGCGAGGCAAAAGGGAGCGGTAGCCGAGGCCAGGGCGGGATATGAAAAGGCGCTAGCCGGCCCCCTACCCGAAGAGATTTCCGCGGCGAAGAGCCGCGCGGCCCAAGCGCGCGCGAAGTATCGGGAGGCTCTCGCCGGAGCGAGGCCGCAGGAAATTGCCGCTGCGCGCCATGCGGCCTCGGTGGCTCTGGCGAATTACCGCGCGGCGCAGCGGGGGCCGACGGAAGAGGAAATCGGACGGCTGCGCGCGGCGGTATCATCCGCCACTGCCGCGAGGGACCTCGCCAAGAAGACGGCGGAACGGTCGCGTGCCCTGTATGAGGGCGACGCCATTTCGCGGCAGCAGCTAGAAGCGGACGAGGCGGCGTTTGCTGGGGCGCGGGCGGCTCTCGTGGACGCCCAGGAGGCTTACCAGCGGGGAATCAAAGGAACCCCGCCAGAGGAGCTTGCCGCCGCCCGCGAGCGATACCTTGAGGCAGATGCGCAGCGAAAGCTCGTCGAGGCAGGAACGCGGCCTGAGGAAATCGAGGCGTTTCGCCAGGCCGCGCTCGCCGCCGAACAGGAATCGAAGCTGCTTGCGCGGGGAACGCGTCCCGAAGACGTTGCGGCTGCAAAGGCGAGACTGGATCAGCAAAACGCCGCCTTGGCGATGCTTCTTCGCGGCAGCCGACCCGAGGATATCGCCAAGGCAAGGGCCGCCCTGCGGGAAGCTGAGGCGGTTCTTGCGGCCTCGTCGATCAACAGCAAGGAGGACCTTGTGGTTGCGCCGTTCGATGGGCATGTCGACAGCCTTCCGGTTGCCAAGGGCGATGTCGTCAGCCCCGGCGAGCCCATCGTGCAGCTAAGCGATCCCGACAATATTTGGATTCGGCTGTATGTTCCGGAGGATGAGCTTTCCAAAGTCCATCCGGGCGATACGGCGGATTTGCGGGTGGACGGAATCGAGGGAACCGTTCAAGCGGTGGTCGAGAGCGTCGCTGCGCGCGGTGAGTTCACACCGGCGAACTTACAGTCGCCCGAGGAGCGCGCTCATCAAGTTTTCGCGGTTCGCCTACGGCTCGCCCATCCCGATGCGCGCGTTAAGGCGGGCATGTACGCAACTGCAAAGCGGGTCGGTTCGTGGCCGTAGAAAATGCGATTGAAGCGAAGGGTCTGACCAAGAGATTCGGCACCTTTACAGCGGTGGACCACTTGGATTTGGAGGTCAAAAAGGGGAGCATCTTCGGGTTCTTAGGTCCGAACGGCAGCGGGAAGAGTACGTGCATACGGATGCTTTGCGGCGTTCTTGAACCTTCCGAAGGGGACGCGACCGTCAATGGCTTCGATATCAGGCGGCAGCGCGAAGAAGTCAAGCGCTCGATCGGTTACATGAGCCAGTCGTTCAGCCTTTACCGAGACCTTTCGCCGCGCGAAAATCTCGAGTTCTTCGGGGGGATCTATGGGCTGCATGGTGACAAACTGCAGGACCGGATGGATTCCGTCGTGGAACTTGTGGGGCTGCAGCAGTACATCGACCAGCCAAGCGGGACTTTGTCCGGCGGTTGGAAGCAGCGGCTCGCACTTGCCGCGGCACTTATCCATGAGCCGCCGCTTGTTTTCCTCGACGAGCCTACAGCGGGCATCGATCCGGTGGCCCGTCGGGCTCTTTGGGACCTGCTGTTCGATCTCGCGGGCGCTGGGAAGACGCTTTTCGTGACGACCCATTACATGGACGAGGCCGAAAGGTGCAGCGAGATCGGCTACATTTATTTGTCGAAGCTTATGGTGAAGGGCACTCCCGGCGAACTCAAAGCCCTGCCGGAGGTCTCGCCCGCGGGCACGCGGCGGGTTTCGGTTGCAGCGGACAATCCGCCTTTAGCGCTTCGGGCGTTGAAACTGCTGCCCTTCGTAAAGGACGCCACGTTGGTGGAGTCGGAAGTTCACCTTCTGATCGACGAAAATGCCGATGAATTGGGCATCGCGCACGCGCTGCGGTCAGCGGGCTTGAAGGACGAGAAGATTCGGCCCATCGACCCGTCGCTCGAGGATGTTTTCGTAACGCTGACGCGACACTTGGCGAAGAAATGAACGGATTCGCGAGCGTTCTTCGCAAAGAGATCATGCACCTGCGCCGGGACCCTGCGGCGCTGGTGATCGCTCTCCTGCTGCCGCTTTTCCAGATGATCATTTTCGGGTTTGCCATCGACTTCGACGTTCGCCACATTCCGACAGCCGTGGCCGATCTAGACAACAGCCTTGAAAGCCGAGAGTTTCTCGCGAAAATCCACGCCGGGCAATACGTCGATTTTGTCGAAAGGACGCTCGATGCGGAGCGCATTCCGGACTTGCTGCGCAGCGGCAAGGTTCGTGTCGGAATTGTAATTCCCGCCGGTTTCGGCAGGACGCAAAGGGCCGGCGGGCATCCGGCCGTTCAGGTTCTCATCGACGGATCCGATTCCCAAGTTTCGCTGAGGGCGAGGTTCGCCTTCGTGGCTCCGCCCATGCCTCAAATGGGCGCGCCGGACGTTCGCGTAAACGTTCTTTTCAATCCGTCGAGCCGAACGGCGACGTTCATGATCCCGGGCCTGATCGCCGTCATTCTGCAGATCGTGACGGTATCGCTAACCGCTTTTAGCATCGTTCGAGAGCGGGAGCAGGGGACGCTCGAGCAGCTCATGGTTACGCCGGTAGGCCGAGGTGCGCTTATGTTGGGCAAAATCGTTCCGTACGCTGCGTTGGCCCTCGCCGAACTCTTCGTCGTCGTTTTTTTGGCAAACCTCGTGTTTGGGGTCGCTTCGCGGGGAAGTGTGCTGGCGCTCGTTTTGCTAAGCGTTCCCTTCGTTGTCGCTTCGCTCGCTCTGGGGCTGCTGATCAGCACGGTCGCAAAAACGCAAGGCCAGGCTCTGCAATTCACAATGCTGACGATGCTGCCGTCGATCCTCCTATCGGGCTTTGTGTCTCCACGCGAAACAATGCCGGGGTGGCTGTATCTAATTTCCTCCGTAATGCCAGCGACGCATTACATTCAGATAACGAGGGGCATCATGGTGCGCGGTGCGGCCATGTTGGATCTGATTGGACCGGAGGTTGTACTTTTGGCGATCGCGCTTGTGCTGATCGTTGTCGCCACCCTGCGGTTTGAGAAAAGCGTTGAGTGACAGTTGGTGAGTCGGGTGGGGCTCGAACCCACGACCCACGGCTTAAAAGGCCGTTGCTCTACCACTGAGCTACCGACTCGCTTCACTCCAGCCATAATCCGACGTGCTGCTGCGTCGCATTCAATATCCAGAAACGGCCGGAGATTGGATGCTGTCGACCGCGCTTTTGCCGCTTAGCTGGCTCTACTGCGCGGGCTGGGGCGCGTATGCCGCAGTCTACCTGCTTGGGCTCAAACGGCGGCGAAAATTCGCGGTTCCGATCCTCGGAATCGGCAATTTGGAGGTCGGCGGAACTGGGAAGACTCCGGTTACAATCGCGGTGGCGAAACTGCTGTCGGAGGGACGGAAAATCGCCGTTTCGGCGAGCGCCCATGGAAGCCCCTCATCGCATGACGCGAGGCTTGTGCGTGCCGACGATGCTATGAATGCGCGCGAGCATGGCGACGAACCCTGCCTGCTGCGGAAGCAGCTACCGGGAGTGGATTTGATTTTGGGAAGGAATCGCGTTCGCGCCGCCCAGATCGCCGAGGGCGAGGAATATGATCTGCTGATCCTCGACGACGGGTTCCAGCATTTGCCGCTTGCGAGGACGCTGGATACTGTGGTGTGGAGCGGCGACACCAAGAACCGCAGGCTACTTCCGGCGGGGCCGTTTCGCGAACCGGCGCGCGGCATCGGGCGGGCTTCGGGGGCGTTTTCAGAAAGCGGCGATGCGCCGGGGAAGAGGACGTTTGGGTTTTCCAGAGAATATGTCGGGCTCCGCCCTCTCTGCGGTGGAGAGGTGCTGCCCGTAAGTTTTTTGAGCGGGAAACCTGTGAACGCCGCATGCGCGATCGCTCGCCCGCAGGCATTTCTCGGCGCGCTGCGCGACTTCGGAGCCGTTATCAGCAGGACCGAGCTTCTGCCCGATCACTCGGAATT
>DASSBY010000133.1:0-16452 GCA_035698285.1 Fimbriimonadales bacterium
GACGGCGGATTCGCAGTGGCGCTTGCAGAGATGTGCTTCAAGAATGACACCGGGTGCCACGCGATTATCGACTCGCAGGAGCACTATCAGCGGCACATCCTCGAGCCACTCATCGAAGGCATGAAGTCTATTCCGGATCAGATAACCGATACTCTCCTGGACATGGAGCGACAAGCCGACCCCTGGATTTTTTCGAACCGCACGGATGCCCGCCTGTTTGGCGAGCTGCCGGGCCGAGTCCTATTAGGAATCTCTATCGAAAAATGGAAGGACGGATGCGCCGATAGACTGTCGCGGCTCGCAAGAAGCTGCGGACTGGCATGCTATCCGCTTGGAACCTTCGATACCGGAATGCAGGAGCTGCAAATTATGACACCGTCGAGCCTGGTTATGTCAGCGAAAATAGAATCGCTCAAGGCCGCCTACGAAGGGGCAATTCCGGCAATAATGAACGCGTAGCATGTTTAGTTTTACCGAGCAGGTCGACGTTATGGCGCAGCCTGACGAGATATTCAATATCGTCGGCGACCTTACGGCTCGCGGGCATTATTATCCAGACAGCGTATTGTTCATTAGGGAGATGGCTCCTCGGCCGCCGAGCGAGACCGAAAAGTTTCTTCCGGGCCAAACGATTTCATTTACGAACAGCGGTGAAACCCGCACTTCGAAAATCGTTTCCGTGGAGGAATGGGACAAGGCGGAAGCAGTCATCGTCGAGCAAGTGGCATCGCCAACCAAAGCTGAGGTCGTTACGTGGCGGCTTTCGGAGCTGCTGCAGGGCACGATTCGGGTCATGGTGCATTTTGAGGCAGAATTCGGCATGGTCGAAAAGATGTCGAAGGGGCCTGCCGCGCGGAAGTTCTATTCCGAGACGCTGGAGCGCTTGAAGAAATTCTGTGAAGACAAACTGGACTTTGCCGGCCCGAGAACCTATGCACCCAAGCCTGTGCCGATCGACCCCCTAAGTCCGTAAAATTTCATCAGAAGTATTGTCCGGGCGCAGAGGGCATTTGCCTTTGGGCAGCCTGGTCGGCCTTGTGAATAAATAGATGGCGACACCGAGTCCAATTGCGTCGCAAACAAGCTTTATCCAAATTGGAGCGGTAGAAAAGGAGCTCAGAACTATCGACAAAGCGATCGCTCCGATTGCATAGACCTTGTGTTTTCGCGTCATGCTCTTTTCGCGACGCCATGCTTGCAAGCTTTCACCGAATCGCGGGTGCTCCAACATCCAATTTTCGAATCGGGGACTGCTTCTGGCGAAACACCAGAGCGCCATCAGAAGGAAGACGAACCCAGGCATGATTGGCGTGACGAGACCAACGATTCCCACGCCAACCAGGATCCATCCGCAGATAATCAACCCAATGCGCATGCGCACGAATTATGGCATTTTACGCCGGCCTGCCGTCGCTGCCGGCATCGGGCTCGAACACCGAGAATTCCGCTCCGGGAATGGCGGCGGCGAGGCGCGCCTGCAAAGCCCTCACACCTGGCATTTCGGTGTGATAATGGCCCGATTCGAGAACGCAAAATCCCGTACTCGCCGCTTCGACGCCTTCGTGGTGACGGACTTCACCGGTAATCAGTGCGTCCGCACCGGCTTTCCGCGCCACCGTCCAGTAACGCCCGCCCGATCCGCCGACAACTGCCACGGAGCTGATCTTTCGATTCGCCATACCGAAAGCGCGCGATCGGCTTCCAAGGGCCGCATCCACGTGCCGCGCAAATTCATGGAAATTCATGGAATTCGGGAGCGACCCAATCCGGGGCAAGGAAAACGGTTCGGAAATACTTTGCCAAACGTCGACCGCCGGCTCTTCGTAGGGATGGGCGGCACGAACGGCCGCATTCACCTGCGCCCATTTGTCCGCGCTCACGCGCATTTCGATTCGCGTTTCGGGAATTGTCTGGCGCTCCCCGACGTTGCCGATGGTCGGCTGCGCCTCGTCAACGGGTTCAAAAGTGCCTGTTCCGCGCGAATAGAAGGCGCATCGCCGATAATTTCCGATTACTCCCGCGCCAGCGGAGGATGCCGCATCGATAATTGCGTCGGCAGCGTCTTGCGGGCAAAAGATTGCAACCTTGTATTCCACGGCCGGAATGTCGCCGCCGAATGGGCGCACGTTTACCAGTCCTATTATTTCGGCCAAAGTATCGTTTACTCCACCGGGCGCGGTGTCCCAGTTGGTATGCGCGCTTATCAACGCGATTCGGCTCTCGATTGCGCCGCGAACAATTTGGGTTTGGACCGCGTCCCCGGAAATCTCTTTTAGAGGCGTAAATATGGCGGGATGGTGGCTGACGATGGCGTTCGCCCCGATATTGACCGCCAAGGCAATCGCGCTTGGCGTTGAATCGAGCGCGACCAGACACCTCTCGAAACTGTCGGACTTGCGGCCAACATGCAAACCGATCGGATCGCCTTCCATCGCAAGGCGCACCGGCGCTATTTGCTCGAGGGCATGGAGCAGGTCGGCAATTGTCGGCATGGATGCGATTCTACCGGCCTCCGATCGCCTGCACCCATCTCCGCCACGTTTTGGATTGCATGACTCTTTCGCGAAGAAGCTCGGGGAGATTGGGAGAGAAGTAATCGAAATGCGTCTGCAGGCGCATGCGCTCCGTGCGGCAGAGGCGCGGTGGGCGTCCGTTTGCCCAGCCCCACAGCGTGTACCATACCAGCAGGCCGCCGATATTCTGGCTCTTATACATTTTGCTAATCCGTCTCTTTAGCTTCCATTCGTGCTTGGCGAGCCGTAGGATTTGCTGCCCGTCCGAATCAGCGAACCGGTTTATTATTGGTCGTCTCGTCAAATAGGTGTGATAAAAAGGGATTTCGAAAATCGGAATTACGCTCTCCGATGCCCTATATATTGCGTAATTTGTGGAGTCGTGATCGATGTGTCCGCATTCAAAGGCACCGACCGCAATCCGTTCTGGGCGAGCTTTTTGGATAGCCTCTGCCCATAAATCGGTCAACTTAGGGAGATTGTCGCAAGCGCATTTGTCCGGCATCCCGTGAAAAAAGAGGTGGTCGCCGGAAACGCCGAGTCTTTCCATTACCAGCTTGCCTTCCGCGGCGCGAACTTCATCGGTTACGCTCCAGCCGACCCACACCTCGGCGCCGGCGTCCGTCAACCTTTTGATCCATGCGGCTATGGAAATTTCATCGTCGGGATGGGTAAATGCAAAAAGCCACCGCTTCGCAGATGGCGGAAGTTCAAAGGGCTTCATTATTTGAGCAAGGCATCGATTGTCGATAGCGCTGAGGCGGCAGTCACGAAAGGAACCGCCATATTTTGCGTTGCCTGCGCGCCACCCGGCGGAACTATCATGATGAAATCGTACCACCGCCAGGGTCCATAATGGAGGTTCCCATGCCTGTTCTGGAAATTCGCGGTCTGCGGGTCGGTTTCGGCGCCACGGAAATCTTGCGCGGCGTCGACCTTGCCGTCGATTCCGGCAGGACGCTGGGAATTGTTGGCGAGTCGGGGTGTGGGAAATCGATGACGGGTCTCGCCATCATGGGGCTTCTTCCTGTCGGCGGCAAGATCACCTCGGGCAGCATTCTTTTCGGCGGGGCCGACCTCGCAAGAGTCGGCGAGCGGCGACTTCGGAAGCTGCGCGGGGGCGATATCGCGATGGTTTTCCAAGACCCGTTTACCAGCCTGAACCCGTCGATGCGCATCGCGGACCAGATCGCGGAAGCAATCCTGCTGCACCGAGACGTAAGTGTTCGAGAGGCGCGGGAGCTCGCCGTCAAACAGCTCGCGGAAGTTAGTGTTCCAGCGCCCGCCAGCGCCGCGCGAAAGTTTCCCCATCAGCTTTCGGGTGGGCAGCGTCAGCGCGTCATGGTGGCGATGGCCTTTGCGTGCCGGCCCAAAGTGCTAATCGCCGACGAACCCACTACTGCGTTAGATGTAACACTTCAGGCCCAAATCCTGGCCTTATTGAAGGAGTTGCAGGATCAGCATGGCACGGCGGTGATTCTCATTTCCCATGACATCGGCGTGATTGCCTCAGTTTCCGACGCGATCGCTGTATTCTATGCTGGCAAGGTCGTTGAGGAAGGGCTCGCGGCCGATGTGTTAAAGAAGCCTACCCATCCTTATACAATTGGTCTCTTGGCATCTATGCCTGGAGGGTCTGAACGCCTTTACTCCATTCCCGGGCAGCCGCCAGACTTTCGAACGCTCCGTTCTGCATGCAGTTTCCGGGAAAGATGCCCCTATAAGCACGCTAAAAGCGAGGTCGAACCGGAACTCTTAACCATTAGCGACACTCATAAGGCGGCATGTTGGCTTGTAGAGGACGCCGTAGAAGCGGCCGGAATGAAGGCGCTTTGAAAGAGCCGATCCTAACCGTCGAGGACGCACAAATAACATTCTTCGTGCCTGGGGGATCGATCCGCGCCGTGGACGGCGCCTCGCTCGAGCTTCGCGCCGGCGAAACGCTCGCCATCGTCGGCGAATCCGGCTGCGGGAAAACGACGCTTGCGAAGGCAATCCTGGGGCTTGAACCGCTCTCCGGAGGAAAGATCCACGTTCTTGGCAGCGCGGTGACCCCAAATCTTGCTGGCCTAGCGGAGCGCGTAGGGATTGTTTGGCAAGATCCGTACGCAAGCCTAGACCCGAGGTGGCGCATTGGGCGATCGATCGAGGAGCCTCTGCGAGTTAATGGCCGCGAGCCCGGTAACCGTGTCTCCGAGGTGATGCAACAGGTCGGTTTAGAACCGTCGCTTCGCAACCGATTCCCCCATCAGCTTTCCGGCGGGCAACGTCAGCGCGTGGCAATCGCGCGGGCGCTTGCGCTGAACCCGCCGATCGTTTTGTGTGACGAGCCCACCGCGGCCTTGGACCTCTCGATTCGCGCGCAGATACTGAATCTGCTGAAGGACCTCCAAGCACAACTGTCTTGCGCTTACCTTTACATTTCCCACGATCTCACCACGGTCAGGTTCGTCGCAGATCGGGTGGCAGTGATGTATTTGGGTAAGTTCGTCGAAATAGGTCCGACGCGGGAAGTTTTCTCTTTGCCTCGGCACCCCTATACGAAGGCACTATTGCGTTCTGCGCCGACGCTGGAAACCATTGGGACGCTGCCCGCGGTGCTGCCGGGAGAACTGCCTGACCCGCGAGTCTTAATGCACGGATGCCCGTTCAAGACGCGCTGCAAGAACAGAATCGAGATCTGTGCGACGGATTTCCCGCGCCCGACCGTCGAGGACGGCCGGACCTACTATTGCCACAACCCGGTTAGAGCTTAGCCGCCGTGGCCGCAGCTGCCACAGCCGCCGCCCATCGTTCCCGCTTCACCGTCCTCAGTCGCAAAAGAACTGCCGCAGCCGCATGACCGCGTGGCGTTCGGGTTTTCGATCTTGAAACCGCCGCCGAGCACGTCGTCTACGTAGTCGACGACGGAGCCGACGAGGTAAGGCAGGCTCATCGAATCGACCAAGATCTTCACGCCGGAGTGAGCCAAAACGTGGTCGCCCTCTTCCGGCTCGCCTTCGTCTATAGCCATGCCGTATTGGAGCCCGGAACAGCCGCCGCCGGCCACCCAGACGCGCAAACCCGCATCTGGCTTGCCCTGCTCGGCGAGCAGGTCTTTGATTTCGGCTGCCGCCTTGTCGGTGAGAGTGATTTCGGAGGTGAGGGTTTCTTGTTTTTGAGCCATTTCTTTACTTCGCTAACCAATAGACATTATGAACCAACGAGCGGTTCCAACTATCAGACGTCTCAAGCTGGGCCAAAAGACCTACCAAGCCTGTCGAATGGTTCAAAATGAATGGACGCGAATCAAGGATTTTTCTGTGGGCGATGCTGGGTATATAACTGACAAGTCGGGCATTTTTTCAAGGCTTTCTGGCCGGGAGCGAACCATTTTGATGCTTTCGGTGCAAGGTCATACGGACGACGCCATTGGGCATCGGCTGGGAATCGCCCGCTCGACGGTTCTAACCTATTGGTCAAGAATCCGCGCCAAGGTTGGCCCCCTTACCCGCTCCGAGTTGGCGGCTCTGGTCGGTGAACAGGCTGCCGTCAATGCCATGCGGAAGGCGGGGACACTCGGCGACGAAACCGCGCGCCGAGCGCTTGATTCGCTTATTGCGCTTCATCCTGATCCTGTCTTGTACCTCGACAGCAATGGCAAGGTGACGTCGATCCATCCCGGCAACCGGCGGGCTACTTGGCTTGCGTGCCGCCTCGGCCGCGTGGGCACCGATTGGATCGCCGCGATACCCTTCGCTCGGTCGCCGGAGTTTGCCGTCGAATTTGCGGGCAAGCTCTCCGCTCCTCAACCATCGAACATTTCGTGGCCTGCGGATCGTGATGGCGTCGACGTGTTGGTAGATGTAAAGCTGATACCTTCGGGCAGCGGGACGGTGGTCGTTTTGTCGCTACCGGACGTCGTTTAGGCTACCAGTAGATCCAATCCGATCTCGCTACCACGTAGATCCCAAGGGCCAAGTTAGTCGCGGCGTGCGCAACGACGCAAGCGAAGACGCTTTTTGAATAACGCAGCAACAGTCCCATTGCGAGCGCAAAAATGGCGGCAACCAGCCATTCGGGGTGCGCGGCCGCGAAAATCGCAGAAACGATTAACAACGCTGTACCGGAAAAAACGCCGATTGGGAGTTTCCAGAAATCGCTCTTGGTCGCATAGCGCAGCAGGAAGGAGCGCCAAAACAGCTCTTCCATAACCGGAACGACGACAACGAGGCCAAAGAAACGAATGGCGAAAAACGCCGCGCGCAGTGCATCACCGCTGATTTTCGCAAAAGGATCGTAAGCCGTGCGCTCGCCAAAATGGGGATACGTGATGGTCTTATCGATCCAGACCCAAAGCAGGCACAAGACCAGCCCGAGCGCGACGCTGGGAGCTATCCACTTGGGTTCAAAGCGGATGTCCTTCCACGTTTCGCGATAATACGCGAGCGCAGCGAGCGTAACTGCGATCTTGGCAAAGTAAATCCAGATGTAATTCTCGGGAAACTTCCCTTCAATCCAGGTTATCCCGAGAAAGAGAACCATTGGCGCCGCGTACGGAAGCCAACTTCGTCTAGGAGCCTCCAAGGATTAGACTTCCATCAACTCCGCGTCCTTCTTCTTTTGGAGCGCGTGAATTTCCTCGATGAACTTGTCGGTCAGCTTCTGAACCTCGACTTCGAAACGCTTCAGTTCGTCCTCGCTGATTTCCTTCGCCTTTTCGGCCCTTTTAAGGTGGTCTATTGCGTCTCGGCGGACGTTGCGCACGGCAACGCACCCTTCTTCCGTTCGAGCGTTTAT
Source organism: Fimbriimonadales bacterium (assembly GCA_035698285.1). GTDB lineage: Bacteria > Armatimonadota > Fimbriimonadia > Fimbriimonadales > ATM1 > JACDEQ01. Next base: position 7,293 of record DASSBY010000133.1, read on the forward strand.
TTGTCGCACCATTTCCTTTCGCCGCTCCTCGGTCATTTGTGGGATTGTAAGACGAATTCCGGTGCCGTCGGTAATCGGGTTGATTCCCAAGTCGCTCTTTTGAATGGCTCTTTCGATCGCCTGGGTTTGCGACTTGTCGAAAGGCTGGATAAGGAGTTGGCGAGGCTCAGGAACGCTAATATTCGCGAGCTGATTTATCGGCATAGCGGTGCCGTATGCTTCCACTTCGATGCGGTCGAGCATCGTCGGGGTGGCGCGCCCAGTTCGAACGGTCTGGAAATCGCGCTGCGTCGCCTCCACGGCGTGAGACATCCTATCTTTCGCGTCGTTCACAAAATCTTTCATGGCTTGGCGTAAAAGGTACCTAATTCCCGGCGCAGCTTACGAGCGTGCCGACGTCCTCGCCGCGCGCTGCCGCTGCGATGGCGCCCGCCTGCTGAATGTCGAGGACGATGACGGGCAAAGAATGCTCGCGGGCCATCGTGAACGCTGTTTGATCCATGACGCCAAGCTGCTTGCCGATCGCGTCATCGAAAGTGAGCGTCTCGTAGCGTCGTGCCGAAGGATCTCTCATCGGATCGGAGCTGTATACGCCGTCGACCTTCGTCGCCTTGATGATCGCCTCGCACTGCAGCTCGAGAGCGCGAAGGACCGATGCGGTATCGGTCGTGAAAAACGGATTGCCGGTCCCGGCGGCGAGGACGACGAGCCGGCGCTTCTCCAAATGCCTGAGGGCCCTTCGACGAATAAATGTCTCGCATACTGCCTGGACCGCGACAGCGCTCATGACCCGAGTTGGGACCCCGAGCTTCTCAACGGCTTCCTGGACGGCGAGAGCGTTCATGATCGTGCCTAGCATGCCCATGTAGTCGGCCACGGACTGCTCCATCCCTCCCTCTTTGCTGAAGGTTTCGCCCCTGATGAAATTGCCTCCGCCTACGACGACTGCGGTCTCGACCCCTTGCTCGTGAACCGCGACCACTTCTTGGGCGATGTAGTTCACGGTCTTGGGATCGAGACCGAAGCCGACTCCGCCGGCGAACGCTTCGCCGCTGAGTTTGAGCAGTATTCTGGCGAGTTTTGGTCTAGCCAAGGCTCGAGTCAACCGGCGCCTTACCGGCTTCGAGACGCACGATGCGGACGACTTTTACGCCGCCGATAACTTCGCCGACTTTCTTACTCAGATCCGCGTACCAAGGCTGCTCCAAAAGAACGACCTGCTGAAGGAATTCCTTGTTCACGCGGCCCTGGGCGATTTTCTCGGCCATTTCGGCAGGCTTGCCACTTTCGATGGCTCGCTGCTTTTCCAGATCGATTTCGCGTTGGAGCCTCTCGGCATCCACTTGCGTCTTCTCGATATATTCCGGGGAGAGCGCGACGATTTGCGTGCCGATCTTATTGGCCATGTCCTGAGCTTCACCGTTTCCGCCCATGGCCGCCACAAGCGCAGCCTTCATCTTGTCATGGTGCAAGTAAACGCCGACGCTTTCGCCTTCGACTCTCTTCACTGAGCCGAGTTGGATGTTTTCGCGGATGACTGCGACCGCATCGGCAAGCAAATCTTGGACCGTTTTGCCGTCGATCATCGCCGACTGCGGGTTACCGCCCGGATCGTTTTGCGCGAAATAGTCCGCCAGTTTCTGCGCGAGCGCCTGGAAGTCTTCGTTTCTGGCGACGAAATCCGTCTCGCACAAAAGAGTTACGGCTGCGGCGGCGTTGCCCGAACGCGATACCGCGATGACGCCTTGCGAAACCGAGCGATCGGCGCGTTTGCCGGCTTGCAGCTTGCCCGATTCCCGGAGGATTTCCTTGGCGCGCGAATATGCGGCGTCTTCCGTTGCCGACGCACCCAATTCCTCCGCTGCGCTTTGGAGCGCCTTTTTGCATTCCATAAGAGGCGCGTCGGTTTCTTCGCGAAGCTTTTTAACTAATGCTGCTGTAATTTCCATATATTATTCGTCCTCGATAACGGCAGTTCGGGATCGCTTTCGGCGTCCTCCGCCTTCGTCCATATCATCTTCATCGGCGAGATCGTCGTACTTGCGAAGCATTTCAAGCTCCACTTCTCCGAGGGGCACGGCTTCCGTTTCTTCGGCGCCGATCTCCTCGGATACGACCGGTTCAGCCTCGCCGGCCATGTCGTCGATCGGCCGCAATTCCGTAACCAAATCCGCGATTTTGCCGGTGATAAGCCGTACCGAACGAATGGCGTCGTCGTTGCCCGGAATAATGTAATCCGCCTGGTCGGGATCGCAATTTGTGTCGACGATCGCCACGACCGGGATGCCAAGCGTTCGGGCCTCGGCCACCGCGATTGCTTCCGCTTTTACGTCGACGATGAACATCATCGTTGGCATGCTGGTCATGTCTTTAACGCCGTCGAAGAATCGGTGCAGCCGCTCACGCTCCTGTTCTCTTTGCAGCGCCTCGATTTTGGGAAGCCTTTGGAAATATCCGTCTTCCGCCATCCGGTCCAAATCTTTCAGGCGCGCAACCCTTCCTTGCATTGTCTTCCAGTTCGTAAGAAGACCGCCCATCCAGCGTTCAGAGACATACGGCATGCGGCATTTATTGGCCATTTCGCGGATAACTCCCGCCGCCTGCTTTTTGGTTCCGACAAACATAATGTTTCCGCCCGAAGACACGTTTTCGCGCACCGCTTCGAGGGCCTTTTGGAAAAGCTTGATCGTTTGGTGAAGATCGATGATGTAAATGCCGTTGCGCGCGCCGTAAATATAGCGCTTCATTTTCGGATGCCAGCGGCGCGTCGCGTGGCCAAAGTGCACGCCTGCTTCCAGCAGGTCGCGCATGGTAAGTGGGGTCATGATTTCTCCTTGGGTTTGTTCCTCCGGCGGGCTCGATTCTTAGTAGGCACCCAAGTCAGCCACGCCGTGTGTGATGGTCCTATTATACCCCCGGCATCGTCCTTACCTCGATGTCTTTGAAGCAACGGAGTTTGAGTTGGCAGCTCGGCCTTTCGGCCTACTGGTTCGCCATAAACCTCAAGTGGTTCATCCTTCTTTCAGCCGTCCTCTCCTCCCAGGTTGCGGGCATCGTGCCTGGAGGAGAGAAATCGACGGCGTGGGGCAATATCGTCCTTATCGGAGCGATCTGGGCGCTCTTCGGACCGGCCCTCTTTGGAAGGCTTAGCGACCGGCGCGGCGCCTGGAGGCCGTTTCTGGCGCTTGGGTGCGCCGGAACGGTGGTGGCCCTCTTTATCCTAAGCTCCTCGCATTCTTACGTGCAACTCATTCTTGGCTACCTGCTTTTGCAGGTGAGCGACGACGCAGCCCAGGGACCCTACTCCGCCCTCATCCCGGGATTGGTTCCGCCCGAGCAGCGCGGACGGGCGAGTGGAATCATGTCGTTCCTCCTAATGGCTGCTCAGCTTGCAGGCGGGATAGGCGCTATTCTCTTGCAGCATTCCCTCGCATCGATCTACATCCTAATCGGCGCGGTGAACATTGCATGTGCGCTGATCTCGCTCGCGGTCGTTCGCGAGGAGCCGGAGCGCATGCCTGCCGAGCCGACGTCTTTCGCGGAAGCATGGATCGAACCGTTTCGGAGCCATGACTTCAAGTGGGTTTGGTTTACGCGCTTTCTCAATGCCCTTGGATTCTATTGCGTTTACACCTACCTTCGGAATTTTCTTGCAGACGCTGTGGGCGACTTCAAGATATTCGGATTCGATATTTCGCCTGTTCATGACGGAAACGTCGCTGATGCCGCCTTTCAGGCGGTGTTTGTTCTGCTCCTGCTGATCTCGGTCATCGGTGCGGTAGGCGCCGTGATCGGCGGAATTGCTGCGGACCGTGTTGGAAGAAAGCGCGTCGTTTACGTCTCTGGAGCGTTGATGGCGACACCTATCATTCCGTTTGTGTTCTTCCACAATTACACGCTCATCGTTCTTTTGGCGATTCCCTTCGCTTTGGGATACGGCGCGTATCAAAGCGCGGATTGGGCCTTGGCTTCGGACGTTATGCCGGTGACCGATTTGGCAAAAAACATGGGCCTTTGGCAAAGCTGCATCGTTGCGCCGCAGATTTTCAGCGGCTTGGCGGGGCGCGTGGTGGACGCGGGAAACAGGGCGGGCGGCAATCTCGGCTATGAGATTGTATTTATCATTGCTGCCGTAGCATTCGCAGCGAGCATTATCCTCGTCCGAAATGTGCGCGGCAGCACGTAGCCTCCATCAGGTACGGAACGGATCATCTTCTTCGTAAAGCGGAGGCGAGATGGTGTCGCTGGAAACGGCTGGGCCGCAAATTTTCGTGAGGAGATTCTTGACGCTCTGGCCCTTAAGGTCCACGAGCAGATCGCCTATTCGAGCGAGGCGCTTCATCTTTTCCGAGACCGGAATTCTTTCAATAAATTCACGAACCTGTGCCTCGGTCAGCTTGCCGTCACTTTTCTCGACTGCGTGGCGAATTACGGAATCCACCATGGCAAGAGGCGGCGAATACGGAAACATGTCCATGCCGTCGTTACCGCGCAAAATACTCGGCACCGGAAACCGCACGAAAATGGGCTGGCCGAAATGCGGGTGGCGAATCATCATTTGCCCAGGGTTTGCTGTTGCCAATTTTTCGCGCACCGCTCGCGAGTAGACCGTATAGATGGGGCTCGCCAGTTCTTCCATTTGGATATGGCCATACGCTGCGTTCGCGCAGTTCCCCACGATCTGGGGGTCGACGCGAGACCGGAATTGCTGCGCGCCGAATAGAACGAGCCCCAAATACCTTCCCCGGGCCGCGATGTCTCGCAAACTGCGAACAACATAGGTCTCGCTGCCGGCGCTGGGAGCGTACTTATTTAGTTCGTCGACGATCACAATTACGCGCCGCACGCCGAGTTCTTTTCGCTCCATCCTGTCTCTCAGGTCGCTGACGACCGCAGCAAAAACCAAGTCTTGAGCATCCACGTCTACTTGGGATATGTCGATAACGTAGGCGGTTCTATCTTGAAATTTGTCGGGCAGCGGATTCTTCGTCTTTCCCGTCGAAGTAATCAAGCCCGGAAATCTCACTGAAAAATTGCTTAATCGGTTTAGAATTTTGCGGATTGTTTGCGCATGATGGGAGCGGTAATTACTCTGCCCATCACGCTCCGCCTGGGCCAGCATTTCCTTCAGGACTTCGGTCAGTTCTCGCAAATTCGTGGCGGGCATCGAAGTCCCGTCCTCGCCTTTACCCGAAGAAACGACATAGGCTGGGTTGCCTGCGACATCCCGTGCCAGGAACTGCAGCAGCGCATCTGCTTTCGCCTCGATATCGTCCTTGTTCATGAGGATTTCGGCGTGCTTCAAAACTTCTTCGAGACCGTAGCAGAATCCTTGGGTTGGCTTCCCATCGGTTAATTTCCTGTTGTTTCTCAGCGTGTTTAGCGACGTATGCGTGGGATCGTTATATGGCGCCAAATACACGACATTTTCAAATGGCTTTGCTTCGAGACCGCATGCTCGATAAATGCTAAGGTCCTCTTCGCCCAGAGGCTGCTTGGGCGGATGATCGAGATAAAGGAGATCGCCCCCTTTTACATTGAAAAATACTGCGGCAACGCCATCCTCGCCGCGACCTGCAAATTTTTGGAAAATGGACTGAACTACGAATTCAACGAAGCTGGTTTTGGCGGCGAGTCCGCTCGTGCCCGTTACGTCGAGATGCGCAGCTTCAGAGCCTAAAAGAAAATCGGGGTCTAAGTATACGGGCAGCGGATTCTTTTGGGAGCCGTAAACACCAACGGGAATGCCGTTGGTGAATTTATCCGCACCAAGGGCGGCGCTAAGGTCAGATGCGTCGGCCTCGAAAACAGATCCGATGCCGACCGCCGCTACGGGATCCTCTGGCTCGCGCCTCAATACCGCCGCTTCGAACAAACGAATTTCAGGACGGAGGGTCGGCGGGTCTCCCTCGGGAACGCCTTGAGCGCCGAGGTAGTCGGCCAGGGCGTTCGGCAGGTCGTTGTAGGCGAAGGCCTCGACTACGGTGCCATATATCGTCGCCTCCGGCAGGACCGCTTTCACCACCGAGCCAATGCCCAAGTGCGCGTCCAGCCTTGCCCAAAAGTGAAACGCGTACGCGGTATTTGGCCGCGTTTCGGTTGCGACGATTCGCCCGATGGTGTCCATGGCTATTCCGACTCTACCTTAGACATTTCGACAAGCAGCCTCTTGCGTGCCGGCAGTTCGCGGTCCGCAAATTCCCGCCAAAGGCGGCCGATAACCTTGGCCGCTTCGTTCGCAGCAAATAGGCGTTCCGGGGGTTCGTCGCACCGCTGTAGAGAGCGAAGAGCTTCGAGCGCGCGGCCGCTAATAGGCTTGCTATCGCGGTAGGATTCCGCTTCCTCCCTTAGGAGGGCGCCGCCTGCGGACGGGCTGAGATGCGATGTTGAGGTACCCAGGGGTTTGCCGCTTGCCACGGAGACATCGAATACCGGCTGATATCCCGCACTTTCCATGATCTTCAAATCTGCCCAGCAAAGCGCTGCCAACGGGCTGCCTCGCTGAATGCCAGCCAAAGCTGTCAAAAGCAGGTCGAAAGTTTCGCCGCTGGCCTCGCCTTCGGGCATGACCGCGTCGACGATTTCACAAAGGGAGAGAGCGCAAAGAAGCCGCTGATAATCATCGCGGAGCTTGCCGAACGCGGCAAGAGGCTGGGCTTCGGTGATGTAGCGATTCTTGGGGCCGGTTGCGAGGCCAAAATCCGCGTAGGAAAGGGGCTCGGAAACTGCCGCAAGGCGCGCATTTGCCTTTCGCGCTCCGCGAGCGACCGCATAGATCTTGCCGAGTTCGCGCGTGAAAAGCGCAACTCTGCGATCTGATTCGCCCGAATCCCACCGTCGCAAAACGACGCCGCAAACGGCGATTGTGGGCACCCTTAGTTCGGAGGACCTAGCTTAAGCCATTCGATCAAAATGAAATAGGCACGGTCGATAAAGAGCACGAATCGCGTCATCATCGTCGTTCCGAAGATAACGCCGAAGCCGACCATAAGCAGCCATCTGCCCGTACGCGCCGAGTTCTGGATAATTTTGTTTTTTTGCTCGAAGCTGTAAAGGAAGTAGCTGAGCACGACGATAAAGGTCGCCACCAAAATCAGGTTGTTTAAGGCCTGCGGAGCGGAAAGAACGCCGGCGGGAGCGTTGCGGTCTGCTAGCGACCAGGTGTTCGGAATAATCGGTCTTGCCGTGTCGGCGATTTGAGGAAGCGCGCGACTGTAAAAAGCGCCGAATTGCTGTCCCGACCATAGCCCGATAATTATCCCGATCGGTATACGGCTGAGCCACGCGTTCTTGGTGCTAAACACGAAAAATGCCAGAACGCCCACAGGAAGCAGGGCTGCCCAGGCCCAATGGCCGAGCTCCATCGGCATGCCGTTTACACCGGCTTGGCCAACCATCGGGTTCCACCACAAGGGATAGAGGACCTCGGCCCAAATCGCGTAGATAGAATAGCCGGCTGCCAGACCGACGAAAATATGTTCGACGAAGCGATAAAGCTTGTTCTCTTTATAAAGGAGCGAGTAAAGACCGATGGTCAAAAACGCCGCAATAGCAATCGCCAACGCCGGATGGACGATCATCCAGGAGTAACGGTCATAACCCTGATCGCCCTTCCACCATTCGGAACCGAAAACGTTCTTTGGCTGCATCTGCGCGAGGTACTGCATCATTGTGCGGCTCCCTCCTTCTTTCGCAAGACGACCATCGCGACGTTCCCGACAATTACCGAGACGATTAGCAGCAAAAGCGCAAAAAACAATGGGCTCATATATCTGCGTCCCGACTGGTAATTCACGTATTTCTCATCGGGGTATTTCTGGGCCAGCAGATCTTCATAGTCGAAGGCGCCTTTCGCCCCTATAACCATTCCAAAAAGCTGTCCGCTGGCAAAATACGGAATGTTCTCGCCGGCCATAACCGCTGTGCACATCAAGCCGATCGGCGCCTTGCCACGAATTCGCTCATACCACACGTTAATGCTCGCCGACGCGGTGACGTTGATGACAGCCTTCATGTCGGACAGGTCTTTTATTCCTTTCATTATCGGCCTTCCGGCGAGGCCCTTACCGTCCAGCGTATCTTTGACGTTCGTTACCATTGCAAGGACGTAATTCTCGGCGTTCGGAAAATATCCCGCAACTGCCCAGTCCGTTCCCTCGACATAGGGCGGATCAGGCGCCTCTTCCTTGAGAACCTGGTCTACCCTCAATCGGGCAATTCCTGGCGCGAGAGGATCGATGGCCGTAAGGATAAATTTCACGCGCTTGCGAACCAATTGCCGGATGAGCGCTTTGAACTGACCCTCGCTCTCGCCTTGCGTGCTGGTAGTCCAATCGCTTTCGATCAGGATTACGTCGCCGTCTTTTAGCGATTCAACCTTGTCGAACATAGCCTGCGACATGGGGAGCACCACATTGGGAACCGTGATTGGCTGGAGTATCTGCCAAGAGACCAGGATGATCAAGATCAGATACAAGACCCGCCGGTCGATTGCGTAAAGAGTTTGCCAAAACTTCATCGCGTTTACCTTAGTCCGCCGCCACTCCCCGCTCAAGGCCCAGCATGATTCTCAGAGCCATAGCCACGAGTCCGAAGCCGAGGCCGAGATCGATTGCTCGAATGGCAGGAACATTGATCGTCGTGAGAAGCCACATGCCGATGCTGTCGATACGGAAGTTCCCCGCGAACGAGCCGGGATCGATTCCGCTGGTTAGCCGCAAGGCTATCGGCACAAACATCAAGAGAACGATCAGCGCCGTCGCCATAAGAATCGACGCCTCGACGGATCGAATGCGGAAGGCGCGATAGGCAGCCGATAGGATAAAGAAACCGATAAGGCTGAACATCGCAGCGTCCATCGCGAGCAGGCCCTGCTGGAAGAGAAGTGCAAACCCTTGGCTCACTACACCCCTGTCCTGCCTAGTTTGCATTCCGGTCTTCACCAACGCAGCCATTTCCGGTGTCATCTGGTTCCCTCCGATCGCCGCGTTCAATGCGGCCTCCTGGGCTGTCCGCTGGGCATCCACAGTCGCATACGCCGCGGCAAGCTGGCTATCGTAGTCAGCTTGGGAAAGCTTGCTTTGCTGGTAAAGCCGCAACAATGGAGACTTTTTGGCCTCGCGCGCGGCGATCCAATTTGCGTCTATTCCCGTGCGCGCCA
>DASSBY010000134.1:0-4021 GCA_035698285.1 Fimbriimonadales bacterium
GGCGCGCTGCGAAACATGCGGCGCGCAATGGGACATAAAACATAGTGGCGGCATGAGGCTGGCCAAAGTTGCGGAGGACCCCTATGGCGTTGCAAAGCAGCACAGGAATTTAACGGCGGCGGAATGGGCTCGCGTGGCCGCGCGGCTGCCGATCGATGCGGGAAATCTGTTCTGCGAAGCCTGCGGCGCCGATTACTATGAAGATGAGGATTCGATAACCCTGGTCGATGCGCCGACGGATGCGTTCGGATTCGCCGCAGAGTATTTGGGCCGGCGCTTGGACCCCGAGCGCCTTCCCTGGATGGGAGTGGGGAAAACGAGCGGGGCTGTCGGGCCGGTTTGCACCTCCTGCGGTACGGAATTCGACGCCGAGGGCGGTTATCTGCGACTCCGCCATACAGAAATCGATTCTTTACGGGCGCATGTCGACGAGGCTTGGCCGATCGAGGACTGGCATCGGCTTGCAAGCGGCTTACCGACGCGCGATTCCGAAGCGGAATTCGTGAGCCGCTTTCACGAACTTTTGCGTGGGGCGGCGATTCGGGGCGAAATTGAATGGGCACACGAGAATCGATGGGAATCAAGCGCGGTACGGCTTGTGGGAGAGGCAGAGCACAGAGGCAAGCTAACGGTGGCACCTCAGCTCGTCGCATTTGCCAATCGGAAGGCGGGCTTTAGCGGACCTATCGACGCCGTGTTGGAAGCGCGCGCCGATGGAGAAATTTTGCGCCTCAAGATGAAGGGTGAGGCGCAAGAGATCTTGCTCAAAGTCGAAAGCCAAGAAATCAGCATGCGGATGCGCTCCGGCAAAGTCACGCTAATTCTGACGGCGGAAGACTGCGTCCACGCTCTCGTTGGCTGGTAATCTCCAAGCATGCGTGGCATTGTTATCGCCGGCGGTCTAGGAACTCGCCTCCGCCCCCTTACTCTTACCAGGCCCAAACCCTTGATGCCGCTACTGGGAGCGCCGCTGTTGGAATATCAGCTTTCTTATTTACGAGACGCCGGGGTTTCGGAGGTTTGCTTTGCGACGAATTATATGTCGGATGAGGTGCGCCGCGTTTTTGGCGACGGATCGGATTATGGAATGCGGCTTTATTACGCCGTGGAAGAAGAGCCATTAGATACTGCCGGTGCCATTCGAAATGCATACGAAGCCATTCCGAGAGATGACTGCGTGGTTTTCAACGGCGATGTAATTCACGGATTCGATATTTCCGACATTATAGCGGGCCATTTTCGGCGCGATGCCGATGTAACGCTGACGCTACGCTCCGTTCTGCGTCCGCATGCGTACGGCGTGGTTCCACTGAATGAAGACGGAAGCGTGACGGGTTTCCTGGAGCCTTCGGAGGAGCAAAAGAGAAATCTGGATACGGGATCTGCCGGCGAGGACTTTATCAACGCTGGCCTTTACATTATGAGCAAGGATTCGATCGAGACCATTCCTCATCGGCGGTGCAACATCGAACGGGAGATATTTCCCAAATTGATCGAGGACGGATGGAAAGTTTACGGAGACGTGCGGCACGATTTTTGGATCGACATAGGGCGGCCTTCGCAGTATTTGACTGCTGCTGATGCGATTATCAACGAACGAGTACGCGGATTGCCGGGTGTGCGCGCCGTATCGGAAGATGCCATTGTAGCCGGCGATGCTTTCGTAGAGAATTCGTCGGTCGGTTCGGCCAGCCGAGTGGAAGCGGGGGCGAAAGTGAGCAATTCCGCTTTATTGGAAAATGTCGTTGTCGGCGAAAATGCTCTGATCGAGCGAAGCATCATCGGCGAAGGTTCCATTATTGGTGCGAACGCAATAATTCGCGACAGCGTGCTGCCGGCTTCTTCCCGCGTGGATGCGTTTGCGCGGCTCGGCAGTTTGGAATAAATATCACCCTAATCTTTTATGGCCATCGCTAGAACGTCGACGGTGTGCATGACCTTAATGTCGGAGCCTTTCTCTCGTGCCGCTTGTGCAATCCACGCGAGGCAGCCGGGGTTTCCAGTTGCGATTATTTCCGCGCCCGACTCTTCGATGAATTTCCATTTTCTATCCAGGAGTTGCCTTGCTAATTCTGGCTCGGTAATATCGTAAATGCCGGCGCTGCCGCAGCATCGGTCGGATTCCTCGAGCTCCACAAGTTGAATTGAGGGGATTCGCTCGAGCAAAAGGCGCGGCTCTTTGCGGATTCGCTGGCCATGCGCGAGGTGGCATGCGTCGTGGTAGGCGACTTTGAGCGGCAGCGGTTTTTGGCTCGGCTGTTGATCCGATTTGCATAAATACTGAGAAATATCCTGCACTCTGCGGGAGAAGTCGGCTGCGCGTTCGGCGTAGATGGGATCGCCTTTGAGGAGTTCGTCGTATTCCTTCATAGCGCTTCCGCATCCTGCTGAATTTGTGACGATAGGGGCGCCGTCGGCGCAGGTGTCGATTATTTTGCGCGCTTTGGCACGGGCCGCCTTGATTCGGCCATCGTGCAATTCGAGGGCGCCGCAGCAGCCGGGGATCGAGATGGGCGCGTCACCGCATTTTCCGATTAGGCTTTTCGTATTTGCATTAGTTTCAGCAAACATCGCGCTCATTACGCAGCCTTCGAGGAAGTACACCGGATTGCCGCTTTTCGACAGTCGGAATGCGACCGCTTTTTGTGGCCGAGGCATTTCGGCTTCGACTTTCTTCACCCCGATCAACTTGGCAAACAATTGGGGCATTTTTTGGATGCCGGTTCGCGTGGCGAGTTTGAGAATGTGCGGAGTGGTAAGTAGTTTTCGGAGAAAGCCCCGCGCAAGGCGGCTCAGAAATGGGCGCACTTTGCGATCGTTTAGCTCAGCGCGGGCCATTTCCAATATAGAGCCATATTCCACACCGCTGGGGCAGGCAGTTTCACAGGCGCGGCATCCGAGGCACGTATCGAGGTGCTCTTCGACCTCTTTGTTCCATTGAAGCTCGCCCTCGATGGCGCTGCGAACTAGGTAGATGCGGCCACGCGGCGACTCGGTCTCCTGGCCGGTTATCACAAATGTTGGGCACGCCTCCAAACAAAAGCCGCAGCGTATGCACCGGACGGTTTTTTCGTAAAGCTCGGCATTCATTATATTTCGCCTAAAATTCCGGGGTTGAATTTCGCGCCTGGATCGAGGTTGTGCTTTAGTCCTTGCATTATGTCGAGGTTGGCCAGTGACAGCGTTATGTTGTCTTTGCCAAGTCCGGCGTAGATAGCCCAGGAATCCTTCGGCAATTTTGCTGGCGATTGCACTTCCGCCCATACGGTACCGGAAGATTCGTCCACATATTTGTTGCCGAATTCTGCAGCAAAAGTATTTACGTCGCTTAGCTTTGTGCGGGCAATCATGAGGGGCAGGGCGGCTCGCCATTCCGGCGCATCGTCGGATGGAAAGCTCGCTCTAGGGAAAGCCCGGAGGATGACGTCCGTAATCAGGCCGAGCGTGCCATACGATCCGACAAATGCCTTTTGAGCGTCATATCCCGCAACATTCTTGACGGCTTTGCTGCCGCATTTTGCGATTGCGCCGTCAGCGCGGACAATGTGGAGCCCCAAGACCCAATAGCGCACGCCTTTCGTCGCGGCGTCCCACCGCGTCGGTAAATTCGCTGCAACGAGGCCGCCGACGGTTCCCGGTAGACCCGCCGTAATATCGTCGCCGGGCGGAATGGGCAGTCCCTGGTTTTTTGTTGCGAGTTCTCTTTGCAGGTCGGCGATCTTCGTTCCAGCGCCGGCCACGACGACAAGGTCGTCCGGCGACCATTCGCGAATGCCGACCAGTTTCTCGGTAGATATTTCGTCGCAGTCGGAAGCGATGGGGCATCCGAAGTCCTTTTTCGCTCCACTTCCGCAAATGCGCAGTTTCTTGGCATGTCGCACGGTTTCGGCCGCTTCCTCGACGCTATTCGGAGCGTGTTTCATGCGGAAACCCCCTGCATGGAGCGAATTTCTTCTAAGCTGGCACCGGCCTCCTCCCATTCATGCACCTTCGCGGCCAGGGCTTCCTTGGCCTTCGAATA
>DASSBY010000135.1:0-9183 GCA_035698285.1 Fimbriimonadales bacterium
GGCGTCGCCTGACCTTTCGCCTGCTCGCGGCCAGTCTGGAAGAAGCACTCGGTGTCGCCCGTACCGCCTGGCAGATCACCGGCGAACAGTTTGTAGACGAGCGAAACCATGTACATATAGCTAGTGCCCGGCTGGATGCCCGGAGCGGGAGGATCGATAGGCTCTTGGCCAGGATCGTCCACGCAGTCGGTTCCGCCGATCAGCGAGCCCATATTGCGCCAAGGATCCGTTCGCGCAAAGGGATCATCGAACGCATGCGACTCGACACCAGGCACGACGCGGACAGGAGTCTCGATGACGTCGTTGCGCCAAATTTGCCATTCGACACGCCCGCGGCCCGAGCTAAAGATGCTGGGGCTCCAAGAAATCTTGACGCCGGGCGTAATCCCATCGGCAAGCGAAGTAGCTTCGGTTCGGACATCGCCTGCACCGCTGCCGCTGCCGCCTGCGCCGATAACGGCGGCGAGCGCGCCGACCACGAGGATCGACATTAGCGAACTAGAGGAGCCGCCCGACTTAGCAGCTCGAACCCGCGCGCCGCCGCCACTTTGCAGCGTCACGACGGGCAAATTGTTGTAGATAGCGCGCGCTTTGTCACCGGGAGCAACTCCTTTTGACTGGCTAATAACCGTTGCGGTAGATACGTCCGGGCTGAGGTCGTTGATCCGAATACGTGCCACTTCCTCCTTGCCGCGCGTGACGACCATCTGCATGCCGATCTTTAAGCCTTCGCGCGCTCCCTTGTTAAGGGTGACCGTGCGCGTCGTAGGCGTCGTGAGAACCGTTGCGATATCCACTTGCTGCGTCATCAAAACGTTAACCGCCTGCTGAGCCGCATAGCTGATCGCTTCGTTCAGAACAACGTCATCGCTCACGTCGCCGGGACGCTCCGAGGACTGGCCGTGAACGGCAGCGCCAAGAACCGGCAGGCCCGAGGCCACGTCGATACCGCGAACAACCAAAACGACATCGGCGGATTTGCCGAGAGCGCTGGTGTTGATCCGCGCATCGCTGATTTCGCCGACGATAATCGTCTCCGCAGACAGCGCCTGGCCGATTCTAAGGACGTCGAGGTCTCGGGTGACGGGGGGCGTCAGCTCGAGTTCCTTGTAGATCCTCTCGACGGTTTCGCGCGGAAGAATATCGTAGCGATTCGTTCCGAGCAGGAGCGTCGATACGGCATCGGACGCCGCTCCGCCGAGGGCAGGGCCGCCAAGCGGCGACTTATTTACAAAATCGATAACGGCCCATTGTTTCGACGACTGAGTGAACTGAGCCTGAGCGGGCCGCAGCACAAGGCCGAGAAGTACGAAATTGGCCAGCAGCGACATAATTACCGTCCTGCTGATATAACGAGCCAGTACGGAGTGTTTGAACCGTCTCATATTGACGAGTCCTCCTTGTTACGCATGAGTTTAAATGCCCTCTCCGGGAAATACGAACGGCAGTCGTCTTACGCCCTCGCAAGCCTCACTCGAACGGGATGGGCCAAGGCTACACGAGGGAAATTCCGTACGGTGTGCGCGCAAAAACGCAGACCGACCGACTTCCTCCGAGGATATCCAGCTATCTTCCCAGTCAAAGAGCATACGCTACAAACATTCTTGCCGACGATTCGGGGAACAGAGTCAAGCGAGTATAGCACAGGCCATCGGCGCTGTCCTATTCTCTTACTCCGCTCCTACCAAATCTGCGCAAAGGAACTGCCGGTCATCTGACCGTTTCTGAGGGCCAAATGGTTCGCTATTCTGTGAACAATCTTGCCGCAAGGGCCCGCACGAATTCTCGAACCTCCTTGCGGGGCCGGTTTGTCCAGATAACGTAGTCCCCGAACGCTTCCTTGACGGTGGTAGGCAGCTGCGTTTCTAAGAGTCGCTGCGCAAGGCCGGAGTCGCCTCCCAAAGAGACCGTCAGGCGCCGCAATTGTTCGTCTCGCCCAGCCGTGGCCACCCACACTTCGTCGAACTCCTCTTGAGTCGCCGTTTCGATGAGCAGCGGAATCTCGGCGAACGCCGGCCGATCGGCCGAATCGCAAAAATCGAAGATGCGCCGCATTACCGGAAGATGGAAAATTGAGTTCAGACGCCGCCGGTCGGATGGATCCTCCAGAATCCGCCGCCGGATTTCCCTCTTGTCGGTCGTCCCAAAGGTCTCGATCAAAGTCGAGCGGATTGCATCCGTTTCGTAAAGCTGCTTGACGACGTCGTCGGCGCTTATCGTTGGAAATCCCAGTGCGGCTACCTCGGTAAGGATCGTGCTCTTCCCGTCCGCGATTCCGCCGGTGACCGCGACTCTCATCTCTTAAGCAAAAGCGGCGAACCGGAAAACATCCGCTTCGCCGCATTCGGGCCGAAAAGCAACGCTACTCCTCCGGCTGGTCCTTCGGCTCGTCGGCGGCCGGCTCTTCGCTTTCATCGTCGCCGAAATTGAGCCCCTTGAGCGCGCTCAACCGCTCGCCGATCGTCAGATTGCCGGTCGGAGCGGATTGGTGTCCCCGCGATTCGCTGCGGCTCGAGCCCCTGCGGTCTCGGCTGCGCTCGCCGCGATGCTTGGCTTCCTCCGATCGGCCCTGCTGTTCTTCGTACGGCAGCAGCGCGCGCATCGAAAGAACGAGCCTGCGCTCGTCCGGACGAAGGTCGATGACTTGGACCTCGACTTCTTGTCCGGTTTCAACCGCTTCCTGCGGCTTATTAATCCGCCGGTGCGACATTTCGCTCATCGGAATAAACGCCTCCGCGCCCTCGGGCAGCTTAACGAAGGCGCCGCTTTGCACGATGCGCGAAATCGGCAGCGTCAGGCGCTGGCCCACGCTATAGTTTTCGCGAATGCTGGTCCACGGATCCGGCAATACCTGCCTTCGGCCCAAGCTAATTCGCCCGCTGCCCGGGTCGAGCCGCAAGACCATCACTTTGATGTCTTCGCCCTCGTGAATGACTTCCTTCGGGTGCTCGACGCGCGACCAACTCATTTCGCTTACGTGCAGCAATCCGTCCACGCCGCCCAGATCGATGAATGCGCCGTATTCGACGATTCGCCGCACATGGCCTTCCATAACGTCGCCAGGCTTAACGGTATCGAACAATTTCGCCTTCCGCTCCTCGCGAGTCTCCTCTTCGGCAAGACGGTTGGAGAGCACAACCTTTCGGCGGTCGCGATCCACCTCGATAATCTTGAATGGCAGGCTGCGCCCCACAAATTTGTCGAGGTTTCGAATTTGCCCCGAACCGACATGCGTCGCTGGAACGAACCCGCGAACGCCGAGGTCCACGACGAGACCACCCTTCACGCGCTCGCTGATGATGGCGTTGACGGTGACCTTCTGCTCGTACTCTTCGACGATGCGATCCCAAACGGCCTCGAATTCGGCCCGCTTCTTGCTAACGACCGGATTGCCTTCCCTGCCCTCAGGGTTAAGAACGACGACCTGAATCTCGTCGCCGACTTTTACGACATCGGCTGGATTTTCGAACGAGTTTGCCGACAATTCATCGAGAGGAACGACGCCCTCCGACTTCGTGCCTAAGTCGACGAAAACCTTGTCTTTGTCCACCTGAATGACGCGCGCCGTAATGAGCTCGCCCCGACGCAGCGGCCGGTAAGCCTCGTCATACGCCGTGCCAGTCGTTCCGCCTTCGAACGCTTCGAGCGCCGCTTCAAATTCTGCGGCAGCATCGAGCTCGGAAGGCTTGCCCTGTGGCGATCCCGGCTTCGCAGCTGCTTGTTTCGCAGGCTCCTCGGCCTCGCCGGTCATCGCGGGCTGTTCGGTCGTCGTCGTTTCGGGTTCGGCGGGCTGCGCCGCTGCCGATTCGGATACAGGTTCTGCGGCTGCGGGAACATTCTCCTGCGCATGCTCGACTTGCCCCGTGGTCTCCTCAGGGGCGGCAACTTGTTCTTGAACGGGCTCGTGCCCGTGATCGGTCGCGGTGGCGGTCCGCGCTTCCCCTTCGACGGGCTCCACGGCCTCGTCTTGGGACGCTATTCGGTCGTCACTCATTGGTAATCACTCTCCAGTCGTGGGCGGCTAAGCATTAGCGCCGCCAAAGTAACCTAAAGTATTGCATATACTCGGTAGTCTTCATGGACCTCCACGCATTTCTGGCGGCGAAAAGAGACCGCAATTCTCACAGCAACGAGGACATTGCGGAGTTTTGCCGCATGCTTACATCCGGCGCCGCGGAAGATTACCAGGTTTCGGCTTGGCTGATGGCCGCCTATATCAACGGTCTGGAAGATCGCGAGACCGCCGCCCTGGCAAGAGCGATGGCCGATTCCGGACAGACCATCGACCTCTCCGCGCTGCAAAAGCCGGTCATCGACAAGCACAGCACGGGCGGCGTCGGCGACGCGGTGACTCCGCTCTTTTTGCCGATAATGGCAGCGTGCGGCGTGACCGTCGTCAAGATGTCGGGCCGCGGCCTCGGCTTTACGGGTGGAACGCTCGATAAGCTCTCGGCGATACCAAACTTTCGCACCGACCTTTCCGAAGCCGAATTGATCGCAATCGCAAAGAAAGTTGGGTGCGCCTGGAGCGGGCAAACGAAGGAGCTTGCGCCAGCAGACAAAATCCTGTACGCGCTCCGCGACGCCACCGAAACAGTAAACAATATTTCCCTCATCGCCGCAAGCATCATGAGCAAAAAGCTCGCCTCGGGCGCGGACGCGATTGTCCTCGATGTGAAGTGGGGCTCGGGCGCTTTCGCGAAGACAAAGGACGAGGCAGAGCGGCTTTCGCAAGAAATGATCGCAATCGGCGAACATAGCGGCAAGCGTATCGCCGCCGTCCTTAGCGAGATGAACCAGCCGCTCGCCCCGGCGATAGGCAACGCGCTCGAAGTGAAGGCGGCCATCGCAGAGATTAAATCGGGCTGCAAATCGCGCCTCGGCTCGGTCACCGTCGAGCTTTGCCGAAAGGCGCTCGCTCTCGCCGGCAAAAGCGCTGATCCCATGCAGGTCACACAAGACGGGAGGGCACTCGAAAAGATGAAGGAATGGATCGCGGCGCAGGGAGGAGACGCGCGCGTCGTGGACGACCCATCGCTGCTGCCGGCGGCCGCAGTGACCGCGGCCGTGAAGTCCGAATCCCAAGGAGTCGTTTCCGCGTTCGACTGCGAGGCTCTCGGCGAGATAGCGCGGGCTCTGGGGGCAGGACGATTTCGAGCCGAAGACGAAATTGACCTGGGCGTCGGCATCGAACTGCACGTCGAGCTCGGCCGGCGAATAGCAAAAGGCGATTTGCTCTTCACAATTCACGCACGTTCGGCTGAAGATGCTGACGTCGCGACGCGCTCCGTGCGCACCGCGATTATGATAAAGGCAGATCTTTGCTGATGTGGTAGGTAAGCATCGGATAATCCCCAGTTTTCACATGGCCGTCGAATCTGTCCGCCTTGATGCCGAGCAGATCGGAAGACCTCTCCCTTACGCCAATGTTCCGCCGCTGCTAAAGCCGTCCACGGCTTGCGAACGATGTCGACTATTCCGATCCGAATCGGTCCAGCGAAAGCCAAACGCGCATCGCCATCGCGATTGCCCCGACAAATGCGCCGAAACCCACCGCTCGCTGCACTGCGTCATTTGCAATCGACAACGCCCAATTGCGCCCCTCGACAGCGGCGCTGTCCAAACGCGCCCCGGCGTCCACCAATCCGGGAGAAAAAAGTGAGGCCAAAAATTGCGCCGTGGGCACCTGCGTTAAGATAATAAATGCCGCCATCGCCGCCAAAACTGCCGCGTCGAGCGTCCTAATGCGAAATGCGCGGTAGGCGGCGGAAACAAGATACGCAGCAAGGAGTCCGAAAAGCGTGGAGCCGAGCGGAAATTGCAACCGGTAAAAAAGAATTTGATTGAGCTCATACCAAATTCCGCCATCCGGCATCCCGCTATATACGAAAGCCACCTGGGTCATTAGCATCGCGGCCACGGCGATCAGAACAAGCCCGCTAAGAAATGCAGGCTCCCCGCCCTTTCCAATTCGCTTGCCATGCACAACGACGAGGCTGATAAGCCCAAGGCCGAAGCCGAAAGCCGACACGATCGGAACGAAATCCGAAAGCGTTCCCGCCCAATCGTTGAAATAAGTCGTACGCCCCGGCGGAGCAATCGCAAACACGGACCCGTCCGGCTGCCCGGAAGCAAGCGTCAGGTTTTCCAGCGAAGTCCCCTGCAAAAGAGCGGCGCGCGAACGCCCGTCTGGGCCATTTCCTTCGATCAGCACTCTCAATAACCCGCCATCTACCGCAGTCGAAATCGCGCGCGCGCGCTCCAAAAAGGCCGGCTTCAATTTATCGAAAAGTGGACTCGGAGAAACGGAAATTGAAGCCTGGAGCGGCAAATTTTCAATCACCGCAAGAAAAGCCGGCACGCCCGGAGAATCTGCAACGACCAACGCTTTTCCTTCCGGCAGCTCAGCAAAAGAAATAGCCGCATAAGGTTCTTGCAGCCGAAGATAAATCCCCTCGTCGTGCCACGCGCCCCCATCAAAAACCGCCGACCGAATAACGCTTCTGCCTTTTTCAATTCCGACCGTGTACAGCCGCCTCTTATCTAAGGAAAGCGACATGCTCGACCCGGCCAAAATCGGCGCGTCGCTGCCGGGATCGAAAACAGGCTCCCAGCTTGGGCTCCAATCCGTTCCGTCAGCGCTCGTGGCCATACAGACCCGCACCGCAAAATCCGCGCCGACGCCGAGATACAGCATGCGCAAACCCTGCGGCGTTTCATAAACTTCCGGCTCGGCTGCCCCGTTGTAATCCGACTTCCTAAACGGCGAAAGGCCGAACGCCTTCTGGCGCACAGCCGTGTGGTCGAGGTCGGTCATCGCGATAAAGGGCCGCTTGCCCGTCGAATAATAGAGCCGTTTTCCAAGAAGGCTTGGCCCGAAAACGCCCTCGGAATCGAACCCGCCGCCGATTTCGGACGGAAGAAAAAACGCCAGAATCCAAACCAGCCCGAAGCCGAACGTAAACCAAAAGATTAGCGACCGTTGCCAGCGTCTCAACGCCCCAGAATTCCTTCAACGGGATTCAGAACAGCGCCGCCTTTGCCGGAAAGAGCGAGCCAAAGCCCTGCCAACGAGCCGGCAATAATGATCGCCAGCAATATCGCTTTTGCAAAATCCTGGCCCGACACGCCACCAACCTGTATGGGATCGCGTGAGAGATATGCGCTTGCCGCGTAAAGCTCTTCCCCGATAAGCGTGTAATCGCAGGCACATAGGAAAAATGGAATCTGAAAAAAATCCGCAGTAGCGGCCACCTGGATAGCACCCACGCGGTTTCCTGTTTCGGCCATTAGTAGCGTCTCAAAACCGTAGCCCCCAAAATAATACGCCGCGGCGACTTTTTCTCTCGTCAACAAACCGATAACTCCGGCAGCGTAGGCATTTTCGTCCCGTCCGAAGAAAAACACATCGCTCGGGCGATATTCGCTTTCGCGGCCTTCTTGGCGAAACGCATCGAACAAAATATTATCGGCAGCTGAAATAACGACCGGCTCGGCAATCGCCACCAGCATCCGTACCGACATTTGAACGCATCTGCGGGCGACCCACGCCATGACGGCCAGCCCGGCGATCGTCTGCATATTGTCGAACGCACCCATTCCAGGGGAGAACAGCACCGGCCGACCCGTTTCCGTCGCCCGCCCGACCGTTTCCTCGATCGCATCGATTCCCGGTATGCGCCGTATGAAATAGTCCTTCCCGCGACGCGCGAGCAGCATCCGCGCCACAATGAGAATACACATGGCTGCAGCCAGGATTCTAATCGCCCACGGCGGATCCATGCTATCAGTTTAGACAAATTTATGCCGATCTATGAGTTCTTGTGCGACAAGTGCGGATTTTCCTATGCCGTCTTAGTGGGCGTTACGTCCGAGCCGGACGATCTCGCCTGCCCCAGGTGCAAAAGCGAAACCCCGCTGCGGAAGGTGAGCAGGGTCGCAAGGGCAAGGTCGGAAGATGAGCGTCTCGACGAGGTCGGCGACCGCCTAGAGAGAATGGGCGAGCCGGAAAGCTATTCGGAAATGCGCGACACCATTCGAGACGTAGGCTCCGCCCTCGACGAAGACGTTTCCGACGAGATGAAGGAAATGTTCGAAGACGAACCGTAATTCCGGCGTCCCGCCGAACCCAGCAGATAACGTTAGGCATCCCGCCGGATCAGGCAGACGGACTCTTTCTCGCTACTTCGTACCGTCTCCTCCCAACACCTTTCCCGTCTTGGCGTCTACCCAAACCCAGCTCTCACTGAGCTTCCTCCCGCCGGTGATGTAGTCGTTGAACCGAATTTCGTACCCCAAGAAGGCCTTAAAGGGCGGTTTGGCCGTCCCGTCCGGCAATGGGCTTCCGAATCCGGCATTGGGCACGGCCCAGCCGAGCTTCGGCTTTCCCGTAACGACGTGGCGTCGGTGCTCGTTCGGCAGGACGACTGCACGCTTTGCCGTTGCGATCGCCTGCGCTGGAGTTACGCGAATGTCGACGGTGCCGATCTGAGTGTGGTTGACGAAAAAGTAATTAAGGAGCCTTCCGTCTAGCGGATCGACCTCGATCATCATTTTCGGACCGTAATTTAGGAAGGGATACCCTTCCGGCTTGGGGCAGTACCCCGCGAAAGCACGTCCGCATTGGTCCGAGTCACCCCTGCCTGGAGTGTGGTCCCTGTAATAGTCAGAATTTGTCCGACTCCACCCTCGGGGAAGCCCTATCTTCTTGGCAAGCCCATCGATGTATTTCGAAGCGGTTGCGGCACTACTCAGACGATAGTGCTGATTACGCCCAAGGCCCTTCCTTCGCTTATCGCTTACACGATAATCGTATACCGAACACACGTACCCGTCGGCGGCGTCGACTTGTATGTCGAGCCCCTTCAAGGTCGGAAATTCGATCTTGTATTGGGCCCACGTGCCAATGTCTTCTCTTGAGGCGTGAGCCCCCGAGGCGGCGGGAGATGACCCGTATATGGCATTAACAAAGTGACTGGCCACAGCCTTGGCTTGATCTTCCGTTATCGGCCCGCCCTTGATTCTGCCCATAAATGGAGCGAACAGGACCAAAATCGCCAGCATTGCTTTCATCATCAGTTCACCTATACCATTCCGTTGAGGGAGTGTCACCATCGATGCCAAGGTATACGCCGTGCATCGTCGTTGCAAAGTCACCCCATACCCTCAGCGTGTCATCGGGAA